>NZ_JBYSWF010000040.1:0-64651 GCF_058780865.1 Pseudomonas sp. GP01-A4 | reverse complement strand
TGGGGCGTTTGCCAAAAGTGACCCGCTGTAAGAGCGGAACCATAAGCGGCCGTTACCGCAGCAACGGATATGTACACAATCAAAACCCTACGTAGCCGGCCGAATCGCCTTGATCAGCGACTGCAACGAATACCCCAACCGCGACGCCAACCCCTCAGCCCGCGCCGACAACGCCGCCACATCGAGCACCTGATCCAGATCCGCCGGCACCAGCAAAATCACATTCCCCTCCTTCACCGGCAACTCCCAATAATGCCGGTGATACAACCCACGCAACAACGCCGCCCCCAAAGGCTTCCCATCATCCGTAGCCCACTGATTAATCACCAACCACCCCCCCGGGTTCAGCTTCTTCTGGCAATTCTCCAGAAACGTCCAGGCCAGGTGCCCAACCCCAGGGCCAACATCCGTATACAGGTCGACAAAAATCAGGTCCGCCGACTCAGCCGAAGGCAGCAATTCCAACGCATCCCCAACGCGGATATACAGCCGAGGATCATCATCCAGCCCCAAGTACTCAATGGCCAGACGCGGCACATCAGGCCGCAGTTCGATGGCCTCAACATCTTCCAAAGGCAAAAACTTCAGACAGGCCTGGGTCAACGTCCCAGCGCCCAAGCCCAGGAACAACGCACTCTCCGGCTGCTCATGGCACAACGCCCCAATCAGCATCGCGCGGGTGTAGTCATACTCCAACCAGCTCGGGTCAGCAGTAAACACACAACTCTGCTCGATGGCATCGCCAAACTCGAGAAAGCGGTAATCGGCCACTTCCAGCACGCGGATCATGCCGAAGTCATCATGGACCTCGGCCAGCAGGCGCTCGACGCGCTCCTCAGACATTGCAACTCCTAACGGCGTGCCAACGGGAAAGCCGGGATTGTGGGCGAACCGGCGGCAGCAGGTCACGTACTAATTGCTGATAACATGACGGCCCGACCGCAAATCACTCGAGTTCATGATGAGCCAACCCTGGAGCCCCGACAGCTGGCGCGCCCTGCCGATCCAGCAACAACCCCAGTACCCTGACGCCGCGCATTTGTCGCAGGTCGAGCAAAACCTGGCGAGCTATCCGCCGCTGGTGTTTGCCGGTGAAGCCCGTGAGTTGCGCCGTCAGTTTGCCGAGGTGACCCAGGGTCGCGCCTTCCTGTTGCAAGGCGGCGATTGCGCCGAGAGTTTTGCCGAGTTCTCGGCGGCAAAAATCCGCGACACCTTCAAGGTGCTGCTGCAGATGGCGATTGTGATGACCTTCGCTGCCGGCTGCCCGGTGGTCAAGGTCGGGCGTATGGCGGGCCAGTTCGCCAAGCCGCGCTCTTCCAACGATGAAACCATCGACGGCATCACCCTGCCCGCCTACCGCGGCGATATCGTCAACGGTATCGGCTTCGACGAAAAAAGCCGCGTGCCCGATCCGGACCGCCTGCTGCAGTCCTACCACCAGTCCACCGCCACCCTGAACCTGCTGCGGGCGTTTGCCCAGGGCGGTTTTGCCGACCTGCACCAGGTGCACAAGTGGAACCTGGACTTCATCGCCAACTCCGCCCTGGCCGAGAAGTACAGCCAACTGGCCGACCGCATCGACGAAACCCTGGCCTTCATGCGTGCCTGTGGCATGGACAGCTCGCCGCAACTGCGCGAGACCAGTTTCTTCACCGCCCACGAAGCGCTGCTGCTCAACTACGAACAAGCCTTCGTGCGCCGCGACAGCCTGACCAACGACTATTACGACTGCTCGGCACACATGCTCTGGATCGGTGATCGCACCCGCCAACTTGACGGTGCCCACGTCGAATTCCTGCGCGGGGTGAACAACCCGATCGGGGTCAAGGTCGGCCCGAGCATGAACCCCGACGACCTGATCCGCCTGATCGACATCCTCAACCCGGACAACGACCCGGGCCGCCTGAACCTGATTGCGCGCATGGGTGCCAGCAAGGTCGGCGACCATCTGCCCAACCTGATCCGCGCGGTACAGCGCGAGGGCAAGCAGGTGCTGTGGAGTTCCGACCCGATGCACGGCAACACCATCAAGGCCAGCAGCGGCTACAAGACACGGGACTTCGCGCAGATTCTCAGTGAGGTGAAGGAGTTCTTCCAGGTGCATGAAGCCGAAGGCACTTACGCCGGCGGGATTCATATCGAGATGACCGGGCAGAACGTCACCGAGTGCATCGGTGGCGCGCGGCCGATTACTGAAGACGGGCTGTCGGACCGCTACCACACCCACTGCGACCCACGGATGAATGCCGATCAGTCGCTGGAATTAGCATTCCTGATCGCCGAGACGCTAAAACAGGTCAAGCGTTAAAAGCTCTACCCGCAACCGTGCCGCACTGGCCCGCTGGCAATTGAGCTGTATCTGCTCAAGCCCGAGCCAGTCGGCCATCTGCCGCAGATTCAGGGCCAGCGCGCGCATGCCCTCCTCGTCCAGCCCCGGCTCTTCCTCGTGAACGGCATGCACCGCCAGGCGTCCGGCCGCCCGCTCCGCCCGCAGATCCACGCGCGCGGCAATCCGCTCGTTGTGCAGGAACGGCAGCACGTAGTAGCCATATACCCGCTTGTCCTGGGGCGTGTAGATCTCCAGCCGATAGCGGAAATCGAACAACCGCTCGGTACGGCTGCGCTCCCAGATCAGCGAATCAAAAGGCGATAACAGTGCGCTGGCAGGCACCTTGCGCGGGACTTTCGGCTCGGGCAGGCAATAAGCCGGCTGTTTCCAGCCCTGCACGTCGCAGGTGATCAATTGCCCATCCTCGACCAGCTCCGCCAGGCGCCCACGGCTGTCGGCCGGGTCCAGACGGAAATAGTCGCGCAGGTCTTTTTCAGTGCCCACCCCCAGCGCCGTGGCGCTGTGCAGCAGCAAACCGCGTTGCGCCTCAGCCTCGTCCAAGGGGGGTTGCTGGAGAATGTCGGCCGGGATCACACGCTCCGGCAGGTCATACAAACGCTCAAAACCCCGCCGCCCGGCGACGGTCACCTGGCCGGCGGCGAACAACCATTCCAGCGCATGCTTTTCATCGCTCCAGTCCCACCACGGGCCGGCGCGCTCCTCGCGGGTCGACAAACTGCCCGCACCCAGGGCGCCTTGTTGTTCGACGATGCCCAGCACCCGGGCGATGGTGGCCTGCTGCTCGCGACCAAAACGCGCCATTTGCTGATAGATCCCCTGCCCCCGGGCCGCCCGTTCCATGCGCCAGCGCATCAATGGGTACAGCGCCATTGGCAACAACGACGCCTCATGGCCCCAATATTCGAACAGCGAGCGGCGCCGCCCCGAACTCCAGGCGGCTTGTTCTAGAATCAACGGAGAGTAATGCCCCAGACGGGAAAACAGCGGCAGGTAGTGCGAACGCACCACCGCATTTACCGAATCAATCTGCAACACGCCCAAACGCTCAACCAGGCGATTGACCTGCGCCGCCTTGATCAACGCCGGCGGCTGGCGCCCGGAAAAACCCTGGGCGGCCAGCGCCAGGCGTCGCGCCTGCTTGAGGGAAAAGGACAGTTCTGCGGGCATGGGCATCTCCTTGTGTGCTCGCGAACCACCCTACTGCATCCCGAGTCATTTTCGCAGCGGGTCTTCCCAAAAATGCCGGCGGCTTTCCTGCTCGACATCGCCACGGTTGAGCCCGATGTCCTTGAGCGCCTCATCGCTCATGCTCATCAACAGCTGACGCTCACGGTGCACGGCCATCCACCGGGAACCCAGTTGAAGCAGCCCGGAAAACGGCCGCTTCGCCATCAGTACAAAGCCTCTTTGACCTTTCATCATCTCGCCCTCCAGTGGGGATGACTGAAGTCTGTGCCTGGCGCTATGATCAATCCAACGAATGTTTCTTATGCAATACATCTCGGAGATTGATCAATTGTCCAGCTACCCGAGTATCGACACCGAGGTGCTGCGCACCTTCGTCGCCATCGCTGATCAAGGGGGCTTTACCCGCGCCGGCGAGCAGGTCAACCGCACCCAGTCGGCGGTGAGCATGCAGATGAAACGCCTGGAAGAAGATGTGTTGCAGCGCAAGTTGTTCGAGCGCGATGGCCGACAGGTGCGGTTAACGCCCGAAGGCCAGGTGCTGCTGGGCTACGCGCGCCGGATCCTGAAGCTGCACAGCGAGGTGTTCAACACGTTGCGCGAGCCGCACATGGTCGGGTTGGTGCGCATCGGCACACCCGACGATTACGTGATGCGCTACTTGCCGGGGATTCTCAAGCGCTTCTCCAAGGCTTACCCGCTGATCCAGATTGAAATGCACTGTGAGTCGTCGCCGGTGCTGATGCAGCGCCGGGACCTCGACCTGACCGTTATCAGCCGCGAACCGGGAAATGAAATCGGCGAACTGCTGCGCCATGAACGCATGGTGTGGGTGGCGGCGCCCTGCTTCTGTATGGATGAGCACAGCGCCCTGCCCCTGGCCATTTCCGGCCTCGACAGTTTTTGCACGCAGTGGGCACGCGCCGCGCTGGACGCCCAGGGGCAGGAGTACCGACTGGCGTATCACAGCTCCAACGGGGCCGCGATCCTCGCAGTGGTGGGTGCCGGCCTGGCCGTCACGATCAATATGGAAAGCCTGGTGACCGAAGACCTGCGCATATTGGGCACAGCGGACGGTTTTCCGCCGCTGCCGTCGGTCAACCTGCGGCTGTTGCGCAACCCGCGCACCACCTCGCCGATTACCGAATGCCTCGCCGAATACATCCTCGAAGGCTTCAAACTTTAAACGTCAGCATCACCGCACACACCGCCAGGAACCCGCAGAACAGCCCGCGTAACATGCGCTCCGGCATGGCGTGGGCGACTTTCACGCCCCAACTGATACTGAGCAAACCGCCGACGGCCAAAGGCACGCCGATCAGCCAGTCCACTTCGTGGTGCCAGGCGTAGGTCACCAGGGTCACGCTGGTGCTCGGCAGAGCCAGGGCCAGCGACAGCCCTTGGGCCACCACCTGGCTGGTGCCGAAGATGCTGGTCAGCACCGGCGTGGCAACCACTGCACCGCCCACCCCGAACAAGCCACCCATGGAGCCTGACGCCGCGCCCAACACCCCAAGCCACGGCCAGGAATAACGCATCTGCGCTGACGGCGGTGCATTGTGGGTAAACATTCGCAGCAGGTTGTAGGACGCCAATACCAGCAGAAACGCGATAAAACCCACCCGCATCACGTCAGCATCGATCCCCACCGCCCAGATCGAGCCCAGCCAGGCGAAGGAAAAACCCATCACGCCCAACGGCAGTGCATGACGCAATTCAATCCGGTTGCGCTGGTGATAACGCCACAACGCCAGCATCACATTCGGCACCACCATCACCAGGGCCGTGCCTTGGGCGATCTGCTGGTCGAGGCCGAAAAATACCCCCAGCACGGGAATGGCAATCAGCCCGCCGCCGATGCCGAACAAGCCACCGACCGTGCCCAACGCTACGCCCAGCATTAAATACAACGTTAAATCTGCCACCCGCTCGCTCCTGCTGTTCCCAGGCCTTGCATGCTACGCAGTCCGCTCTGGTGCGGAAACGCACAGCAACGCACAATGGCTGTGCCAATCTCGCACAAGCAGACGCTGATGAACCCCAATACATTGACCGATCAACTGAGCCTGTTTCTCGACGTACTGGAAGCCGGCAGCTTTTCCGCAGCCGCGCGCCGTCACCCGCTCACGCCCTCGGCCGTGGCGCGGCGCATCGACAGCCTGGAAAGCTCGGTGGGTAGCCGGCTGTTTCAACGCAGCACCCATGCGGTGGTGCCGACGCCCGCCGGCCTGGCGTTTGCCGAGCGCGCCCGGCGGATTGTCAGCGAGCTGCAACTGGCGCGGGCCGAAGCGGTGTCGCTGAGTCATGCGCCTGAAGGCTTGATCCGCGTGGACGCACCGGCGGCCTTCGGCAGGCGGCATTTGGCGCCTGCCATCGCTGACTTTCTCAATGTCTATCCGGGACTGGACGTGCACCTGCACTTGATCGACAGCTTTGTCGACATGCAGGGCGAGCATCTGGGCAAGGTCGACCTGGTGCTGCGGGCCGGGCATATCGTCGACACCCGGCTGATTGCCACGCCACTGGCCAGCATCGTGCGCATCGCTTGCGCAAGCCCGGCCTACCTGAAAAGCCGTGGCACCCCGACCCATCCCAGCCAGTTAAGCGAGCATGACGGCCTGGATTGGGAAGGCCTGGCACCGATGTTCGCCTGGCGTTTTGAGCTCGATGGGCGCAAATCCACCTACCGCCCGCAGCGCATTCGCATGAGCGCCAATAACGCCGAAGCCCTGCTTTCAGGCGCGCTGGCCGGACTGGGTGTTGCGCATCTGCCCACCTGGCTCGCCAGTGAATACCTGGTGCGCGGTGAACTGGTCCCGATGTTCTGCGAGAACGGCCTGCCGACGCCTGAAACCGCGGGCATCTATGCGCTCCGCCTGGAGCAACACGCCAACGCCCGCAGCCGCTTGTTGCTGGAATACCTCAAGGCGCGCTTCAGCCCTGTGCCGCCCTGGGACCTGGCACTGCAAAGCGGCCTGGGTTGACCGGCCGGACAGAATTGTCTGGCGCGTTAAAGATTTGCCCGCTAGATTCGAAACCAGACACGTTTTAAGGCACTGCCATGACCAAGCCCCTCGATACCTGCGAATCCTTGTTGCTCGACAACCAACTGTGTTTTGCCCTGCATTCCACCTCGTTGTTGATGACCAAGGTCTACAAACCGCTGCTGCAAGCCCTCGGCCTGACCTATCCGCAGTACCTGGCCATGATGGTGCTGTGGGAAGAGGATGGCTTGACCGTAGGCGAAATCAGCAATCGCCTGCTAACGGATCCCGGCTCCCTGACGCCGCTGCTCAAGCGCCTGGAAGCCGAAGGCCTGCTCAGCCGCACCCGCAGCCGCGAAGACGAGCGCGTGGTGGTGGTTGAATTGACCGAGGCCGGGCGCGCCCTGCGGGACAAAGCCATGGATATTCCACAGTGCATCCTGGGCGCCAGCGGGCTGGACATCGAGCAGTTGCGCAAGCTGCAGGGCGATTTACTGGCACTGCGAAAAAACCTGCAAGTCTCCCTCTAAAGGCACCACGCATCAAAAAATGTGGGAGCGGGCTTGCTCGCGAATGCGGTGGATCAGTCAATGCATCTAGTGACTGTCACACCGCATTCGCGAACAAGCCCGCTCCCACATTTGTTTGTGCAATGCCTGGCTATCAAAGCACGCAAAATATTTTCCAAATATATCTTGCGCACTAACTATTAGCGCGATACATTCACCTCGCCACTTACTTAGCGCGCAAACATTTAGCGCAGATAATGACGAGGAAATCACCATGCAAGCTCTCTACACCGCAGTAGCCACCGCCACCGGCGGCCGTGATGGTCGTGCTGTTTCCAGCGACAACATCCTCGATGTAAAACTCTCCACGCCAAAAGAACTGGGCGGCGCGGGTGGCCAGGCCACCAACCCGGAACAACTGTTCGCCGCCGGTTACTCCGCCTGCTTCATCGGTGCCCTGAAATTCGTCGCCAGCCAGACCAAACGCAAAATCCCGGATGACGCTTCGATCACTGCCCACGTCGGCATCGGTCAAATCCCCGGCGGTTTCGGCCTGGACATCGACCTGCACGTCAGCTTGCCCGGCCTGGCCCAGGACGACGCGCAAAGCCTGGTCGACGCTGCGCACCAGGTTTGCCCTTACTCCAACGCCACCCGTGGCAACGTCGATGTACGCCTGCACGTAACCGTCTGACCCACGCGGTTTTTTGGAGAAGAACATGAACACATTTGGCAAAGTACTCACCGGCACTCTGCTCGCCTTCTCGATCACCAATGCCTTTGCGGCCGGCGGTGACGTGGAGCACAACACCCAGGCGTTTCTCGATGTACTGAACGCCGGCACCGGCAAACCGATGGAGCAACTGATGCCCAGGGAAGCCCGTGCGGTGCTGACAGGTGCACAGTCAGGCGTGAAACTGACGCTGCCCAAGGCCGACGTGAGCCAGAAGACCATTCAGGTCGATGGCCAGCCGCTGAGCCTGACCATCGTGCGTCCGGCCGGGGTCAAGGGCACATTGCCGGTGTTCATGTTCTTCCACGGCGGTGGCTGGGTACTCGGGGATTTCCCGACCCACGAGCGTCTGGTACGTGACCTGGTGGTGGGGTCGGGAGCGGCGGCGGTGTTCGTCAACTACACGCCATCACCTGAAGCGCACTACCCGGTGGCGATCAACCAGGCGTACGGGGCAACCAAGTGGGTGGCCGAACACGGCAGCGAGATCAACGTTGATGGCAAACGTCTGGCCGTCGCCGGCAACAGCGTCGGCGGCAACATGGCAGCGGTGGTCAGCCTGATGGCCAAGGACAAGGGCACACCGTCAATCAAGTTCCAACTGCTGTTGTGGCCGGTGACCGACGCCAACTTCGACACCGGGTCCTACAACCAGTTTGCCGAAGGCCACTTCCTGACCCGCAACATGATGAAGTGGTTCTGGGACAACTACACCACCGACACCAACCAGCGCGCCGAGATCTATGCGTCGCCCCTGCGGGCAAGCACCGCGCAGCTCAAGGGTTTGCCACCTGCGTTGATTCAGACCGCAGGCTCGGACGTGCTGCGTGACGAAGGCGAAGCCTATGCCCGCAAGCTGGATGAAGCCGGTGTACCGGTGACCGCCGTGCGCTACAACGGCATGATCCATGACTACGGTTTGCTGAATGTCGTCAGCCAGGTACCGGAGGTTCGTTCGGCGCTGCTGCAGGCGTCCGAGGAGCTGAAGCAACACCTGAAGTAAAAACCGGCACCCACAAAAAAGCCCGACGCATGGTCGGGCTTTTTTTATCGTACCGGTGGCGCAAGAATTACTTCTTGGCGCGACCTTTGTACGAACCACCTTCACGGGTGTCGATCTCGATCAGGTCGTCGATTTCGATGAAATCGGCTACTTGCAGTTCGGTACCGTTAGCCAGCTTGGCGGGCTTCATCACCTTGCCCGAAGTGTCGCCGCGAGCGGAACCTTCGGTGTAGGCAACCTTACGCACGATAGTGGTCGGCAGCTCTACGGAAACCAGACGGTCTTCGAAGAAGATAGCTTCGCAGACGTCTTCCATGCCTTCTTCCACGAACGGCAGAACGGCTTCGATGTCTTCAGCGTTCAGCTCGTACATGGTGTAGTCGGTGGTGTCCATGAACGTGTAGGTGTCGCCGCTGATGAAGGACAGGGTCGCTTCTTTGCGGTCGAGGATCACGTCGTCCAGTTTGTCATCGGCGCTGTAGACGATCTCGGTCTTGTAACCGGTCAGCAGGTTCTTCAGCTTGGTCTTCATGATTGCGCTGTTACGACCAGACTTGGTGAACTCAGCTTTCTGAACCAGCCAAGGGTCGTTTTCGAGACGGATCACTGTACCGGGTTTCAGTTCTTTACCAGTTTTCATTGCGAATATCCGAAATTTGGATGGGATTTACAAAAATCAAGGTCGCGTATCATATCCAATTTACATAAAACTGTACCAGCGCCGTCGCAAGATCGGTCCGCGAGGCTTGTTCCAGAGCCCATTTCTCGGCGTTCGCGGTCACTTCCGGCCAGTGTTCCAGCAGCATTTTCCAGCAAAGTGCCATATCGCCATCAGCGTTCCAGGCCTGCCAAAGGCCGACCAACGCGACTTTCGCAGCCGGAGACAGACCTTCGGTATACAACTCAAGGAACGCATCGAGCTTGTCCAGGTGAATGTCTTCGTCCTGGCGATAGATATGCCACAACAGTGGCCGCCCGGCCCATTGCGCCCGCACGAACGAGTCTTCGCCGCGCACGGCGTTGAAGTCGCAGCACCACAACAGCCGGTCGTATTGCTCCTGGCGCACAAACGGCAGCACTTGCACGGTCAACCCGTCGCGCCGGTGCACATCACCTACTTCCAATGACTCGACCCCCAGCCAGCCCTGCACATCTCCGAGGATCCGCCCTTCCGGCACCAGCAGATGAGTGGCGCGCCCATCGGCCGCCAGCACGTCGAGCCAACTGGCCAGCCCGGCGTTTTCATAGGCGAACAACGACATCATCCGCGCACCGTCCACCGGGAAAACCCCAAGCGCCTGCAGAAACTGCTGCCGGGCGGCGGCGTCTTGCTGGAAGGCATCGCGCTGTTCCAGCAGCCCCGCCTCACGCAATAAACCGCCGGTGCCGGGACGGAATCCGGGAAAGAAGAAGTACTTTTGCACGCCCTTGAATTTCACCGAGGGCAAACCGTGGCAGCCGACCACCCAGTCTTCGGCGCTCAGGTAATCCAGGTTCATCCACAGCGGCGTGCGGTCGCGTGCGGCCATCGCCTCCATGTAGTCAGGCGGCAATTGACAGGCGAACGCAGCGATCACCACGTCTGCCGCGTCGGTCGCCGGCCAGTCGGAGGGCCAGTAGCGCACGTCGACGCCCTCTTGCCATTGCTGGTGCACCTGCACATCAATCTCGGGGCACATGCGTTCGAACGCCCGCAGGTCATCGACCCACAAGCGCACCGCACACCCTTGTTCCGCCACCAATTGCCGGGCCAGGCGCCAGGTCACGCCGATGTCGCCGTAGTTATCGACGACGCTGCAAAAAATATCCCAGCGGGCTTTCATTCCGGGCTCCAACGCTCAAAGGCTCGATTGTCCGTATAAATGCCTCGATACAGAAGGGTTGATCGCGATTATTCTGCGCGCGGCTGTGGGACAATCGGCGCCATGCCGCACGTGCCTGCCAGGAGGCCACCATGTCTGATCGTTCGTTCTCGCTGTTCAAACTCAGTATCGCCGTGGCCTTCGGCCTGTGGCTGGGGTTTATCGCCATTGTGCTGAGCGTGTGGCTGGCTTCCCGCTACCTGCCCGAGCAAACCGTGGCGCCGGTGGCCCGAGTGGTGCAGCAACTGGGCAAGCCAGAGGTGGTTGCACCGGAGCCGCCGAACCGGATGTTCGAGCAGTACCAGGAGAACCTGCGCAAGCAGGAGCAACAGCAAACCCTGGACCAGGCCCGCAACAACCCGCGTAACCTGTCCAACCCCAAATGCCAGTTCTGGCTGCAACAGGACCAGAACGCCCCCAACGACAAGAGCCGGGCCAACGTCCTGCAATTTTGCGATTGATCACGAAAGCCGCCCATGAATAAACACGCCATTCACCAGTTGGTTTTGGACAAACTCGCGGTCGATCTCGATATCGCCCAGCGCGCTGCGCAAACCGCGTACGAAACCGCGACCCACGAAGAAAACATCGCCGAGAACAAGTACGACACCCTGGGCCTGGAGGCTTCTTACCTGGCAGCCGGCCAGGCCCGACGCGTCGAGGAGATCCGGCAGGCGCTGACGCTCTGCCAGAACATGCAACTGCGGGCCTACGATGACCAGCGCGGCATCGAAGTGGGCGCATTACTGGGGTTGGCAGATGAAAACGATCGCCAGCAGTGGCTATTCCTGGCGCCGGACGGCGCAGGCTTGAAGGTCGATGTGGTGGGGCAACCGGTGACCGTCATCACCCCACGCTCGCCCTTGGGCAAAAGCCTGTTGGGCAAGTTCGAAGGGGATGAGGTGGAGATTCTGGTGGGGGGCGCTCGGCAACAGTTTGCTGTTACCGAGGTGAAGTAAGCCGATCAGTGAACCGGTAGTTCAACGCCGTCGAACAGCTCTTCCAGTTCCTGCTTGTTGTGGCACTGGATGGCCTTGGCCATCACTTCGCGCGTCAGGTGCGGCGCGAATTTTTCAATGAAGTCGCACATGAAACCACGCAGGAAGGTGCCACGACGGAAACCGATCTTGGTCACGCTGGACTCGAACAGCTCGCTGGCATCGAGCACCACCAGGTCGTTGTCGAGCTTGGTGTCGACCGCCATCTTGGCGACGATACCGACACCCAGGCCCAGGCGCACATAAGTCTTGATGACGTCGGCATCAGCCGCGGTGAACACCACTTTCGGCGTCAGGCCACGATGGCTGAAGGCTTCATCGAGTTTCGAACGGCCGGTGAAACCGAACACGTAAGTCACGATCGGGTATTCAGCCAGGGCTTCCAGGGTCAGCTTCGGCAGCTTGGCCAGTGGGTGGCCTTGTGGGACCACGACGCAACGGTTCCAGCGGTAGCACGGCATCATCACCAGGTCGCCGAACAATTCCAGCGCTTCGGTGGCAATCGCGAAATCGACGGTGCCGTCGGCGGCCATCTCGGCGATCTGCATCGGCGAGCCCTGGTGCATGTGCAAGGCCACGTCCGGGTACTGCTTGATAAAGCTGCTGATCACCGGCGGCAGCGCATAACGCGCCTGGGTGTGGGTGGTGGCGATCGACAGGGTGCCCTTTTTCTCGTTGGAGAATTCCTGGGCGATCTGCTTGATGCTTTCGACCTTGCGCAGGATCTCGCCGGCGGTGGTGATGATGCGCTCACCGGCCGGGGTGACACGGGTCAGGTGCTTGCCGCTGCGTGCGAACACTTCAACGCCCAACTCATCTTCGAGCAGGCGGATCTGCTTGCTGATACCGGGTTGCGAGGTGTAAAGGCTTTGAGCAGTAGCGGAAACGTTGAGGTCGTGGTGCGCCACTTCCCAGATGTAGCGCAGTTGTTGAAGCTTCATATGTGTCCCTCAAAGCGGATAGACGCCACGGGTATCAGCGACGGTATATAACTATATTAAAGGTTAGACGGATAAATCTAGAACTTTTTATCGTTTTCTACCAATCACACGTCGTCACTGCGTCGACGCTGCAACAGCGGCACCAGGTACACCGGCACCTGGGACAGCTGCAGCACCCGTGCGGCGGTTCTCCCCAGAGGTGTTGCCACCCCGACCGCCTGGCTGTGACTACCTACGATCAACAAATCCACAGAGAGTTTCTGCGACTGGTCGAGAATCACTTCACAAGGATCACCCTGGATCACCCGCACCGAACGGATCAACTTGAGGTCCTGCTCCCCGTCCCCCAGCTCCTCGCGAAAACTGTCGAGCACCCGTTGTTCGATGGTCGCCATCACCGTCGTCAGGCCCTGGCTTTGCCATTCACTCAAGGCCTTCTCATCAAGGTAGCTCTGCAACACCGATTCGGCGAACAGCCCGATGGGCTCGACCACGTGAATCACATACAGATCAGCCTTGAACGTTCGCGCCAGCGCCAGGGCATGTTGCATCACATAGGGGGCATACAGACCGAGGTCAGTGGCGTACAGCATCGAACGAATCATAGAACCTCCTGGGCAGCCAGGATGGCGGGGATTGATTCAGCTTAGCAGCGCCTTTGGCAGTGCTCAGCCCTCGGTCTGAATTTTCAACTCGTTACTGATGCCATGGGGGACGTGACCGGTGGCCACGAACTCCCGGGCCTTCTCGCAATGCCCTTCCTGGTCATCGAAAAACACATCGGCGGCGAAGGCTTCGAGGAACGCCGACTTCTCCAGGCCACCAAGAAACAGCGACTCGTCGAGACGGATATCCCACTCGCGCAGCGTGCGAATCACCCGCTCGTGGGAAGGCGCCGAACGGGCGGTCACCAGCGCAGTGCGGATAGGGCAGGACTCGTCGGGGAACTCGCGCTGCAACAGGTTGAGTGCCGCCAGGAAGCCCTTGAATGGGCCGCCGCGCAACGGCTCGTGGGCGGATTCGCGCTCGCTGGCCTGGAAGGCTTCAAGGCCGCCCGACTGATAAACGCGCTCGGACTCGTCGGAAAACAGCACCGCGTCGCCATCGAAGGCGATCCGCAATTCAGCACTGGAGGCCCGACCTGCGCCGCCCGACAGAATCGTCGCTGCGGCAAACCCGGCATCCAGGGCGCTGCGCACATCCTCGGCATGGGTGGACAGAAACAGGTGGCAGCCAAACGCCGCCAGATAAGGATAAGGGCTGCGCCCGCCGACAAACGCCGCGCGGGAGATGTCGAGCCCGTAATGCTGGATCGAATTGAATACACGCAAGCCGGTGTCGGCACTGTTGCGCGACACCAGCACCACCTCGACCCGGGCGCGGCCGAGGCTGGCGTTGAGGCTCAGGAGTTTCTTCACCAGCGGGTAGGCGTCACCGGGCTCGAGGGTTTCTTCCTCGTGGTCGATCTGGTACTTGCGGTACGCCTCGACGCCTTGGGCCAGGTAGACCTTGTGGCTCTCGCTCAGGTCGAACAGCGCTCGCGAGGAAATCGCCAGCACCAGTTTGTCGCCCAATCCCTTCGCCATGGTGTTCCCCCCAATCAGCGGTTATGCCGATCCATAAAACTCAAGGCCTGATACAGCGCCTGCATGCGTGGCAATTCACAACCCGCCGCGTTGGCCGCGGCCAAGGGGCGCGCGTAGATCGCCGCCAGTTCCAGCGGGCGCTTGTGCACGTAATCGTGATACATGCTGGGCAAGTAGTCATCCATGCTCTCGGTCATGGTGAACATCTGCCCGGCGTAACTGGCGGGAATCTCATGCCCGCAGGCGTGGGCGCCCTGCACCACTTCGGCCATCAGCGCCTGGATCAGTTCGCGGCTGGACTCATCCGCCATCATCGCCGTGGTGCCCGTGCCGAACACTACCGAGAGACCGTTGTAAGGCACGTTCCACACCAGTTTATGCCAGCGCGCCTGGTGCACATTGGCCATGGCCTGGGAATCGATACCGGCCTGGTGAAACAGCGCGGCGCCTTCTTCGACGATGGCTTGCCGACCGCTGTCATCGTTGGCCGCGGGGCCACTGTGGTAACCCAGGTTGACCCGGCCCAGCGCCTGATGCTCGACGATCCCGGGACCGGAACGGTGCACGCCGATGTAGCACAGGCCACCCAGCAGGTGCAGCGACGGCGGCAGGTGTTCACGCAGGCTGTCCTCTACGTCGAGGCCATTTTGCAACAGGATTATCCTGGCGTCCGGGGCGGCAACCTGAGCGATGGTCGGGGCCAGTTCGACATTCCCGGTCGATTTGGTGCCCACCAGCAGCCAGTCGCACGGCGGCATGTCGGCGGCGCGGGCATAAGCCTGTACCGGGTGAAGGTGCACGGTTCCGTGGATCGTGCTGTTGAGTTGCAGGCCGCGCTCGCTGACCGCCGCGTACTCGCTGCGCAGCAGGAAATGCACATCGAAGCCGGCGCGCGCGAGCATCACACCGTAGTAGCCACCAATGGCCCCGGTGCCGATGATCCCGATCCGTGGCGACTGTTTTGTTACTTCGGTCATGGCAACTCCTCTGGTATTCGTTTGAGCGCCTGCTGCACACCTTGAGTCAGGTCGCTGGCGGTCAGACGCGTCAGTGACGCTAATATTCCATGGAATTTCCCGTTACACACCACAAACAACGCCGGCAGGTGAAAGATCTCGTAGCGCTCCACTGCCCCGCCATTGTGACCCGCATCCACCCAGCACACCCGGTCCACCGGCAAGTCCCAACCCGGCAGTTGCTGGTGCAGGAAGCGGCAACGCGAGCAGCCGTCACCGGTAAACACCACCAGGGACGTGCCGGGAAGCCCCAGTAATTGCTGGTCGATATCCAGGTCGGTAAGTTGCAGTTCTTTCACTATACTGCTGCCACCGCCGTCAACTGGACGGTGCTCGGAGTCCGTGTGCATGGGTCGTTTCTTTCCTCACCCTGATGATGTCGCTGTCGAAATAACCCAACGCCCCATTTCCGGCATTTCCCGCCAACGGCTGCACACTATCGGCCTGGGCGGCGTCGCATGCAATTGCCCACGCGCCTGGCACCAGGGCGCGGCCATCGAGTTGCACATCCCCTCACTGGGCCAGACGGCCCGCTATCCGGGCTATGTGGCATGGTGCCGCAAGGCCGAAAACGGCTACCGCGTCGACATTGCCTTTACCGATGAGCAGGCCTTGTTCGGTGCGCGGATGGGTGAGCAAGTGTGCCAGATCGAACGGTACTGCCGCCTCCACGAAGGCGTCGAGCCCACACCCGGGCAGAGCGAAGCGCTGGCCCGGGAATGGGTCACGCGCCATGCCGGCGAGTTCTCCCATGAGGCTTTTGTGCTGCCAGCGCTGGATTAAAGCGGACGTTGCCCATTGTCTCGCAGCCTTGTAACGCGCTAAGGTTCCGCTCCCCGCTGCACTTAAATCATGCTGTGCTCCGCCGCACGGGGATCGCTGGCGGCCGGCACCCGTGACCCTGACGAGTAACACGATGGCTGATTTACCGATCAACGACCTTAACGTCGAATCCAACGAGACCCTGATCACGCCCGATCAGCTCAAGCGCGAAATCCCCCTGAGCGACGCTGCCCTGCAGACCGTCACCAAGGGCCGCGAAGTCATCCGTGAGATTCTCGACGGCACCGACCACCGCCTGTTCGTGGTCATCGGGCCGTGCTCGATCCATGACCTCAAGGCTGCCCACGAATACGCCGAGCGCCTGAAGGTGCTGGCGGCGGAAGTGTCCGACACCTTGTACCTGGTGATGCGTGTCTATTTCGAGAAGCCGCGTACCACAGTCGGCTGGAAAGGCTTGATCAACGACCCGTACCTGGACGACTCGTTCAAGATCCAGGATGGCCTGCACATCGGTCGTCAATTGCTGCTGGACCTGGCGGAAATGGGCCTGCCGACGGCAACCGAAGCCCTGGACCCGATTTCCCCGCAGTACCTGCAAGACCTGATCAGCTGGTCGGCAATTGGTGCACGCACCACCGAATCCCAGACTCACCGCGAAATGGCTTCCGGCCTGTCCTCGGCCGTGGGTTTCAAGAACGGTACCGATGGCGGCCTGACCGTGGCGATCAACGCCCTGCAGTCGGTCTCCAGCCCGCACCGCTTCCTGGGCATCAACCAGGAAGGTGGCGTGTCCATCGTCACCACAAAGGGCAACGCCTACGGTCACGTGGTACTGCGTGGCGGCAATGGCAAGCCCAACTATGATTCGGTCAGCGTGGCCTTGTGCGAACAGGCGCTGAACAAGGCGAAGATCAAGCCGAACATCATGGTCGATTGCAGCCACGCCAACTCCAACAAGGACCCGGCCCTGCAACCGCTGGTGATGGAGAACGTGGCCAACCAGATTCTGGAAGGCAACCAGTCGATCATCGGCCTGATGGTCGAAAGCCACCTGAACTGGGGCTGCCAGGCGATTCCAAAGGACCTGGCCGACCTGCAATACGGCGTGTCGATCACCGATGCGTGCATCGACTGGTCTGCCACCGAGACCACCTTGCGCAGCATGCACGCCAAGCTCAAGGACGTGTTGCCCAAGCGCCAGCGCGGCTGAGCACAGACTGCGGACACAAAAACGCCGGGCTAAACCCGGCGTTTTTTTTGATCGTTCCCCCGCCCTGCGTGGGAATGCATCCTGGGATGCTCTGCGTACCGCCCTACTCAATGCTCAAAGCTTCGCGGCATGGCGCTGGTGGCGCTCCATGTAGCGCTCAACGTAGGAGCAGGACGGGATCACCGTATAACCTGCCTCTTCGGCGAACTTCAACGCTTCCTCGGTCAGCGCGGCAGCAATGCCACGGCCGCGCAATGCGTTGGGCACGAAGGTGCGATAGATATCCAGGGTCTGCTTCCCGAGATCCATATAGGTCAGATAGGCACGATGACCGTCCACATTGGTCTCGAACTGATGACCAGCCTGGTCATGGTGGATGGACAACGCCTCGCTCATCACTACTCCTCGCGGGTCTTGGTTTCTGACCCCTACCTTACCGATGTTTTTCCGGCGAAGGAACATCTACGCCACCCGGTGCCGGTTTCGACAACGAGAAAAGCGGCCAGTGCCTTGCACTAGCGCTCACAACCAGCACAGGGAAATAGTAGGCGCCAATCGCTCAATTGCTCAAGACGCGCTCGTCTTCCGTTGCGCTGGCGGACATAGAAAGGGCCAATCGAGATTCCTTACGTCGATGGCCTGAACATTGCCGGCAGTTGAAGCTTGAGACGAACACGCGCTCTTAAAGTCACCTCAACATGCACAAAAGATACCGAATGGCGAAAAGACAATCTGAACAATAGTGTCAGGGACGATATATAAAATGACTTATGTTTACATGGCTTAACACATGCCAGCCGGCCCTTTCAGGCTGGATCCAATCCTCGGCCGAGTGCAAAAATCTGCATATTTTTTATACAGACTCTCGAAAGATTAGCCAAAATAGATTGGACGCGAGAATTTTTTTTGCTTCTTGCGCTACGTCAGTTTACTTACTACAAGTAATGGGTAGTATGTACGCCGGCTATTAGCTCACTCTGAGAAAGTAGCCATTTAATAGAAAGTCCTTGAAGGGGAACACGATGAACAACGTTCTGAAATTCTCTGCTCTGGCTCTGGCCGCAGTTCTGGCTACCGGTTGCAGCAGCGTCTCCAAAGAAACCGAAGCTCGTCTGACTGCAACTGAAGACGCAGCAGCACGCTCCCAGGCTCGTGCAGACGAAGCCTACCGTAAAGCTGATGAAGCTCTGGCTGCTGCTCAAAAAGCACAACAGACTGCTGACGAAGCTAACGAGCGCGCTCTGCGCATGCTTGAAAAAGCAAGCCGCAAGTAATAATCCTCCGGGGTTGTTATCAAGCCGATCCATTCTTGGATCGGCTTTTTTTTGCCTGTGATTTGGCTGGATTCCAGACAATAAAAAACCCGTCACCGCGCGAGGCGATAACGGGTTATGGATCGTGCAGGCTTACTGCTGCAGATCGACCGGCGTACTCGATACCATCGGCGCCCCGCCGGGTACACCGATTTCCGTCGGCAAACCGTCTTCAGCCGCAACCACGTCACGCACCTGGTCCCAGTTGACCCGCAGGTTGCTGGACAGGTCTTCACGCTTGAGCAAGGCGTTGATGACGGCGGTGTGCTTGTCGACGACCGATGGGGTGCCATCGTCGTTCAGCGGCGTATGGGCTTCCAGGTAGACCTTGCCCCCGGCCGCGCCGAACTTGTAGGCGTCGTTGATAATCCGCACCGACGTGCCCACCGGCACCATGTCGGCCATTTCCAGCACGTTGTTGTTGAACATGCGGAAGCAACCGTGGCTGGTACGGGTACCGATGCCGAACTTCATGTTGGAACCGTGGATCAGGTAGCCCGGCGTGCCGAGGGTGAACTTGAACGGCCCCAGCGGGTTGTCCGGGCCGGCCGGCACGACGTTGGGCAACGGGTCGCCATTGGCGGCGTGTTCTGCCTTGATCGAGGCTGGCGGGGTCCAGGTCGGGTTCGGGATCTTGCCCGTGATGGTGGTGTGGGCCACTGGCGAGCCCCAGCCTTCACGGCCAATCCCCAACGGGAACGTGTACACCACGTTCTGGCCCTTGGGGTAGTAGTAGAGCCGGTACTCCGCCAGGTTGATCACGATGCCTTCACGCGGGCCGGGCGGCAGGATGAAGCGCGTCGGCAACACGATCTCGGTACCCGCTCCCGGCAGCCAGGCATCCACGCCCGGGTTGGCCGCGACCATCTCCGAATAACCCAGGTCGTAGGTGGTGCCGAGGTCCGCGAAGGTATCTTCGTACTTGGCCTTGATCACCTGGACCTGGCCAACGATATCTTCACCCGGTGGCGGCAAAGGCAACTGCAAGGCTGCAGCAGGACCGGCCGCGCAGAGCGCAGCGAGAGACAGGCAACAGGTGACGGCGGAAAGGCGCGACAACATCCGGGAATTCCTTCGCAGATCGACGGGTAGTAGAAAATGGATTGTACACGGCTGCCCGGCGGGCACCCATATTCAAAGCTCGAAGCGCAGCTCCGGCCAGATCGGCGGTGTGCCGCGTTTTTGCGACTCGAGGATCGCCCGGCACAGGGGGCACAAACGCTGGTCCTGGAAGATCGAGCGATCCACCGATGACCAGCGCGGCTGGGCAGGCAACAACGTGCCGCAGAGGGTGCGGTCGATGGACCCGCCCAACTCCAATTGACGCGTCACCAGATGCACCCGGACTTCCTGGCAGGCGAACAGATCCAGCTGTTCGTCAGGCTCGATCAGTTGGTAGGCAAACAGTGACCAGGCAGGACGCGACATCGGGGGCTCCAAATCGGGGGGGCGCCACCTTAGCCGAAAGACCGCTGCTAGAAAAGCGTCATAGCAGTGGTTTTAGCGTTGGCCAGACATTTTCCAGCAACTTGCCCTGCGCGCCAACCGCCGGGTGCAATTGGTCAGCCTGCATCAGGTCCGGATGACCACCGACGCCTTCAAGGAAAAACGGCACCAGCGGGACGCTTTTTTCCTTGGCCAGGGCCGGGTAGACATTAGCAAACGCGGTGGTGTATTTCGGCCCGTAATTAGGCGGCAACTGCATGCCCAGCAGCAGCACCTTGGCACCGCTGGCCTTGGACTGTTCAATCATCGATGCAAGATTTTGTTTCAATTGCTCGGGTGGCTGCCCACGCAGGCCGTCATTGCCGCCCAGCTCGATGATCACCAGGTCCGGCTTATGCTCTGCAAGCGCCGCCGGCAGCCGCGCCCGGCCTCCGGCACTGGTGTCGCCGCTGATGGAGGCGTTGACCACTTTATCGTCGAAACCTTCGCTCTTGAGCCGTTGTCCCAACAACGCTACCCACCCTTTGCTGGTATCCAGCCCGAAACCGGCACTGATACTATCGCCAACGATCAGGACTGTACCCGCCGCTGCGTTCTGGGCCATGCACATCAAGGCCAGGCCAGCACTCAAAAACCACATTCGCATTGGATTCTCCATGGGCGCAAGCATTCTCACCGCGCGAAACCTTAGCAAAGTGGTTCCCAGCGCGGAAGGTGAACTGACTATCCTGCACGAACTGAGCCTGGAACTGAACAAGGGCGATAGCCTGGCTATCGTCGGCGCCTCCGGTTCCGGCAAATCCACCCTCCTCGGCCTGCTGGCCGGCCTCGACCTGCCCAGCAGTGGCGAAGTCACCCTCGCCGGCCAGGCCCTGAGTACCCTCGACGAAGACCAGCGTGCACGCATCCGCGCCGAGCACGTGGGGTTTGTGTTCCAGTCCTTCCAGTTGCTCGACAGCCTCAACGCGCTGGAAAACGTGATGCTGCCCCTGGAGCTGGACGGTCGCAAGGACGCCCGCGAGCGCGCCAAACACCTGCTGGAGCGTGTCGGCCTGGGCCAGCGTCTCACCCACTCGCCGCGCCAACTTTCGGGGGGTGAGCAGCAACGGGTAGCGATTGCCCGGGCGTTTGCTGCCGAACCGGACGTGCTGTTTGCCGATGAACCCACCGGCAACCTCGACAGCCATACCGGCGAGCGCATCAGCGACCTGCTGTTCGAACTCAACAAAGAGAGCGGCACGACCCTGGTGCTGGTGACCCATGACGAGCGCCTGGCCCACCGTTGCCGTCGCCTGATCCGTCTTGAAGCCGGCCTGATGGTCGCGCCCCTGGAGCCTTGATGGCACGCTTGCCCTTGTTGCGCCTGTTCAGCCTTGCCCTTCGCCAGTTGCTGCGCGATGCCCGCGCCGGCGAACTGCGTGTGCTGTTCTTCGCCCTGCTGGTGGCCGTGGCCGCCAGCACCGCCATCGGTTACTTCGGTGCCCGCCTGAACGGCGCGATGATGTTGCGCGCCACCGAGTTCCTGGCGGCCGACCTGGTGCTGGAAGGCAGTTCACCCGCCCGCACCGAGCAAATCCAGAGTGGCACCGAGCTGGGCCTGCAGCACGCCAGGGTGGTGGAATTCTCCAGCGTGATCGCCACTGACGCTGGCATCCAGCTGTCCAGCATCAAGGCGGTCAACGAGGCGTATCCGTTGCGCGGCGAGCTGAAGAGCGCCGCCGAACCCTTCGCCGAAGAAACTGCCGGAGGTGGCCCCAAACCCGGTGAAGCCTGGGTGGAAGCACGGCTGTTGACGGCACTGAACCTGAAAATCGGCGACAGCATCGACGTCGGCATGAAGACCCTGCGCCTTTCCCGCGTGCTGACCTATGAGCCGGATCGCGCCGGCAACTTCTATAGCCTGACGCCCAGGGTGATGATCAACCTGGCCGACCTTGACGCCACCGGCGTGGTGCAGCCCGGCAGTCGCGTGAGTTATCGCGACCTGTGGCGCGCGCCACAGGGCGGCACCGTGCTGCAAACCTATCGCGACCTGGTCAAGCCCGGCCTGGCTGCCAACCAGCGGCTGCAGGATGCGCGCGACGGCAACCAGCAGATCGGCGGCGCGCTGGGCAAGGCCGAACGTTACTTGAACATGGCCAGCCTGGTGGCGGTGCTGCTCTCCGGCGTGGCCGTGGCGCTCTCGGCCAATCGCTTCGCCAGCCGACGCTTTGATGCCAGCGCCTTGCTGCGCTGCCTCGGGTTGTCGCGACGCGAAACCATGTTGCTGTTCAGCCTGCAATTGGCCGTGCTGGGGTTGCTGGCCAGCCTGACCGGCGCCCTGCTCGGCTGGCTGGCGCAATTGGGCCTGTTTGCGCTGTTGCATGACCTGCTGCCGGCGGACGTTCCACCCGGCGGGCTGCTGCCGGCCGTTGCCGGGATTGGCACCGGGCTGGTAGCCCTCGCCGGTTTCGCCCTGCCGCCGCTGGCCGCCCTGGGGCGGGTGCCGCCACTGCGGGTATTGCGCCGCGACTTGCTGCCAATCCCTTCCAGCACCTGGATGGTCTACGGCGCCGCACTCTTCGCCCTGGGCCTGATCATGTGGCGCTTGAGCCTCGACCTGGTGCTGACCTTCGCCCTACTGGGCGGCGGCGTGATTGCCGCGCTGGTTCTCGGCGGCCTGCTGCTCCTGTTGCTGCAAAGCCTGCGACGCCTGCTGGCCCGGGCCTCCCTGCCCTGGCGCCTGGGGCTGGGCCAGTTGCTGCGTCATCCCCTGGCGGCCGCGGGGCAGTCACTGGCGTTCGGGCTGATCCTGTTATCCATGGGCTTGATCGCGTTGTTGCGCGGCGAATTGCTGGACACCTGGCAGAACCAGTTGCCCAAGGACGCCCCCAACTATTTCGCCCTGAACATCCTGCCTGCCGACAAAGACACCTTCGGCGCACGCCTGCTGGAATTGCAGGCACAGTCTGCTCCGTTGTATCCGGTGGTGCCGGGACGCTTGATCAGCATCAATGGCGCCCCGGTGCAGGAGATTGTCAGCAAGGACTCCAGCGGCGATCGTGCAGTACAGCGAGACTTGAGCCTGACCTGGGCCGCCGACCTACCACCGGGCAACAAGCTGACGGCGGGCTCCTGGTGGACGGCGCAACCGACCGACGAGATTCCAGGCGTCTCGGTGGAGGCCAAGGTCGCCGACAGCCTGAAACTCAAGCTCAACGATCACCTGGTGTTTACCGTCGGCGGGGAAAACCGCGAAGCGCGGGTCACCAGCCTGCGGGAAATCAACTGGGACAACTTCCAGCCCAACTTCTTCATGATCTTCCAGCCCGGCACCCTGAAGGACCTGCCGGCCACCTACCTGACCAGCTTCTACCTAGCACCCGGTCATGACCAGCAGATCGTCGACCTGTCCCGGGCCTTCCCGGCGGTGACCATCCTGCAGGTGGAGGCGCTGCTTGAACAGCTGCGCAGCATCCTCGCCCAAGTCACCCTGGCGGTGGAGTACGTGCTGTTGTTTGTCCTGGCGGCGGGGATGGCCGTGTTGTTCTCCGGGCTCCAGGCAACCCTCGATGAGCGGATTCGCCAGGGCGCCCTGCTGCGGGCGCTGGGGGCTGAGCGCAAGTTGCTGGTCAAGGCCCGGCGTATCGAGTTCGGGTTGTTGGGCGCAGTCAGCGGGCTGTTGGCAGCGCTGGGCACCGAACTGGTGACACTGGTGCTGTACCGCTACGCGTTCGACCTGACCTGGCACCCGCATCCGTGGCTATTGCTGCTGCCGGTGATCGGCGCCGTGCTGATCGGCGGTGCCGGCGTGTTCGGCACCCGCCGCGCACTGAATGCCAGCCCGTTGACGGTGCTGCGCGAGGGCTGAAAACGCAAATGGCCCGCACGCGTTCATGCGTACGGGCCATCCGTTGTCACTTCACATATTCGATAGCGGTGATCCACCAGCACACTTCGCCACTGGGGGTCTGCACGAGCGCCTCGTCATCCACTTCCTTGCGCAACAGTGCCCGGGCCATGGGTGAGTCGATGGAGATGTAGTCCATACGCTCATAGATCTCGTCGTACCCCACGATGCGAAACCGCTTGGTCTCGCCCTGTTCGTTTTCAATCTCCACCCAGGCGCCGAAAAACACCTTCCCTTCCTGCTCGGGCATGTACTCGACCACGCGCATGTCTTCCAGGCGCTTGCGCAAATAACGCACCCGGCGATCAATTTCCCGCAGCAGCTTCTTGTTGTACTGGTAGTCGGCGTTTTCGCTCCTGTCCCCCAGGGAGGCCGCCCACGTCACTTTGCGGGTGGTATCAGGGCGCTTTTCTCGCCACAGGTAATCAAGCTCCTTTTTCAGGGCTTCATGACCTTCTTTGGTAATCAGCTTGGTGCTCAAAAGCTCTACATCCCCTGGAAGTTTGCATTTTTCAGACCCGCTGCCGCATCAGGCACAACGCATTTAACGCCCGATGTCGGCTGTGGGGGTCGATGATAAATGAACTCGGGAAAGTAGCCAGACCCACCGGCGGATTCCGGCAACGACGCGTATCAGTCAGCCTCCGTCTGGGTCGGGCCGCATTCAGGCTGGCCGCGCCCGTTCTCGCCAAGCCATGCAAGTGACTCATCCAGGGATTGAAGCGTAACCCTCAGGTTGTCCCGCAGGACAGGCAACTGGAACAGCGCAGCCGTCAGCTGTTGCTCCTTGAGGCGCACCGCAAGGTCACGGTCATGCAACTGGGCTTCCTGGCTCTCCAGGTAGCGCGCACGCTCGTCCATTCGTCGCTGCTCTGTCTGGTTCAGCGCCGAGCTGCCAGCCAGATGCTCCTCCCGGAGGGCCAGCGTGCGGGCCAACTGTTCCAGGGACGTTTCCTTTTCGGCAATCCTGTCGGCACTCCGCTGACTCTCCTGCTCAAGGTCAGCCCTTTCCTGGCGCAGTTCGAGACGCAACTGATCAAGCGCTTCTTCCTGCTTGAGCACGCTGAGCTTTTGCTGCGTCAGCTCCTGTGACAATCGGGAAAGATTGGCCAGCGTATCGTCCACTTCAAACAACGAGGATGACTCATTCCGGGCAGGCATGGGCGGCGGCGCCTGGGGGACCGGTTCAGGTTGTTGGACTATGGGCGCCGGCACTGCCGCAGCGACAGCAGGCGCCTCGATCGGTGCCTGTAGTGGCGCCTCAACGAGCGGCTCGGATACCTCGAGCTCAGCCTCGGGCGCCTGCGTCACCGGCTCGGGCAATGACCGCGCAGGCTCTGAAGGATCGGGGGACCTGGGAGCAGACACCATTCTTGAGGAGAAACGAATCGACGGCACGATCAACGTGTTGCTTTCAATGGCGGGCAAACCGGGCGCCGACGTTCCCAGGGTAATCACCTTCATCACCAGGGATTTCTTGATCGTCAACGAGTGATGATCTTCAGGCCTGGCCGGGGGCAATTTGCAGCCTTTCAAATCAACAAAATGAAAGGGAATCTGAGTTTCGCCGCTGCTTGCAGATTTTGCCCCGGGAGCAGCCGCGAGCGTCAGGATTTGCTTGAAGACATGGGTCGCTATTTGCAGGTCTTCCTTGGAGTCTATCGCCCCCAGAAAGTAACGTTCGGACTTTTTGCGCAACGCTGCGATGTACACCCGTGAACTACCGGGCTCTGTTTCTTCATCCAGACTGTAGGCAAGAAAGTTTGAAGAGATCTGCGCCACCGCAAAACCACAAAGCAGTGCACCATTGACCGGTGCATCATGCCCGGACTGTTCAAGAACAAGGGTACGTAGAAGCAGCATGACATCAGGCTCCATTTCAAATTGGCATAAACTTTAAATAAACACCAAATAAACAACGACTGTAATTAAATCATCAAAAGCAAAACAATTGTTTCAGCGAGTCATAGTCTGGCATGTAGGACTTATCTTATTCAGCCCCCTCAGCATTTCCAAGAGCGTTTATTGAACGTACCATTTTTTAACAGTGCGACGTCGGAAAAGCTTCAACATAAAAAGATTTCAAGCATTGAATTTCGAACATTCACAACCTGCTGTTCACCCAGGTTAATCCAGCCTTGCCATATCCATTCAGTAGAAAAGCATAATGATCGAGATAACGAGCCTGACAAAAACCATGGGCGGAAAAAACATTATTCATGACTTCTCATTCAACGCCCAACCCCAGGAATGCCTCGGGCTGTTTGGAAATGATGGTGCGGGAAAAACAACTATTATCAAAATGATCTCAGGCTCGACTACACCCTCTTCAGGCCATATAAAAATATTCGGTAACGATATCGCCCTGAATGCATTCCAGGCAAAAAAAGTCACCGGCTACCAGCCAGAGCGACTCTTGAGCCATGGTGCAATGAGTGTAAAGGCCTTTCTCGGTTTCATTGCCGAAATACGCGGATTCCGCGGCGCGGAAAAACGCAAGATGATTGACCGGGCAGTTGCACGGCTTGAGTTGTGGCGGATACTCAAAAGCCCGGTGGAAACCCTCACGGACGGGTTGAAACGCAAGGTAGCCATCGCCCAGGCAATCCTGCATGACCCCAGCCTGCTGTTGCTCGATGAGCCAACAGAAGGTCTGAATGCCGACCAGAAACACAAAGTCAGAATGCTCATCAAGTCGCTCAGCGACGAGATGACGGTCATCGTCGCGTCCCGTGCGCCGGAAGAACTGACCGGTATTTGTACCCGCGCACTGGTGATAGCCGACGGCCGATTGGTGGCAGACACTTCGGTGCCCGAACTGCAGCGCAGCTCCCGTCATCACCAGGCGGTCACCCTTGCAGCCGACACACCGCTGGACCTGTTGGCCCTGGCGGTATTGCCCGGGGTCGCCGGCATCGAGGAAGACCGCGAGACTCCCGGCACAGTGACCGTACTCGCCCTGCCGGGGCAAATCATCTACCCCCACATCAATGCACTGGTCACCCAGCGCCGCTGGAAGCTCAATGCCCTGAACCTGGAAGCCGGGCGCCTGGATGACGTTGTGCACCATATGAGCCAGGAGGCATCGATTTGAAACTTCTCCCGGTCATATTCAAGCGTCAACTGGTCAGTTATCTTTCGGCTCCCGTCACTTACCTGAGCACTGCGGTTTTCCTGACCGCCGCTGCTGTATTTGGCTTCCACTCAACCCGGTTACTGGAAGTCGGCAGTGCCGACTTGCAGGGCTTCTTCCAGTTGCACCCCTGGCTCTACTTACTGTTGACACCTGTCCTATGCACTCGGCTTTGGGCCGACGAGCCCACCACCGGTTCCATGGAGTTCCTGAAAACCCTGCCCGTCACACGTTTCGAGATAGTGGTCGGAAAGTTTCTGGCGGCCTGGATTGTTTCTGGCGTGGCCCTGCTGTTGACCTTCCCGATAGTTATCACCGTCAACTATTTTGGCAATCCGGACAATACAGTCATTGCGTCACAATACCTGGGAAGTTGGGTATTGGCCGGATGTTATCTATCCGTGGGTTGTTTTATCTGCGCACTGACACACCATCGCGCGATTATATTCACCGTAACCCTGTGCTTGCTGCTGACCGCCAGTGGCCTGTCATCCATTCTTGATGCGATTGAACATCAAGTTCCGGTATGGCTGATTGACCGCCTTCTTTCCCTGAGCCCGTCTGCGCGTTTTGACGCCATTGACCAAGGGGTACTGGCTCTTCAAGACAGTTTGTACTTCATCAGTATGATCATCGCCTTTCTTGGCGCGACGGTCATTGTCCTGAATGTAAGAAACGGTTGAGAAGGACACATCACGATGAAAACGCGACTAAGTGCCAGCCTCACAATTATCACGCTCCTGTTACTGTTTCTCGCTTTTAACCTGGTCTGGGCACTGAAACTTCCAAATCCACGGCTGGATTTTTCGGAACAGAACATCCATACACTTTCCGATCCTGTACAGACTATGCTCGGTTCACTGGAAAGACCGGTGGATCTGTACTTCTTCAATTCAAGCAACCGTGCACACAAAGCCAACGCCGTTGAAAGCTACGCTAAACGGGTAGAGCTGTTGCTCAAGGAATATGAAAAAGCGGCAAAGGGCAAAATCAACCTGCACCTCATCGAACCCACCCCTTTTTCTGAAGATGAATACAAAGCCAGGTTACTGGGACTTGACGAACAACACGGATTCTTCGGCCTGGTGGGTACCAGCGCGGGCCATGCGCCCCATAGCATCCCGTCATTCAGCCCGGACCGGGAGTCACTGCTGGAGTATGAAATCAGCCATTTGATTCATAAGGTGATCCACCCCGAGCAACCCATTGTGGGCGTGATCTCCCGGCTGCCAATAAACGGTGAGCGAGATGAACGCACCGGCGTTAATATGCCTCCCTGGCAGGTGTTGCAGGAGATCCGTCGCCAGTTCAACGTGGTGAGCCTGGAGCCGGGTATCGCGCAAATTCCTGAACACGTCAAAACCCTGATGGTGATTCATCCCGGCAACCTGCCTGACCAAACCCTCTACGCAATAGACCAGTTTGTATTGGGCGCAGGCAAGTTGATGATGTTTATCGACCCGCTTGTCGGGCTGGACACCAGCGTCACGGCCCCGGAAAACCCCAAGCTGGAAGCATTGCTGTCCGCCTGGGGCATCCAGATGCCCGCGAACAAGGTGATTGCCGATCGCGACTATGCCACTTCGGTGATCCTGACCACAGGCCAGCCGCCTGTGCGCCATCCCGCGGCACTGACCTTGCCCCGCCAGGCGATGGCACAGGATGACATCAGCGCCTGGAAACTTCACAACGTCAACGTCTTGAGCAGCGGCGCCCTGGCCCCTGCCAAGAGAAGCCGCATGACCTTCACCCCGTTGCTGCAAAGCTCCGCGCACGCCGAGCTGTTTGAGGCAGAGCGCTTCGCCCTGCCAGCGCAGCTCAATTCACTGATCAATGAAACAGCCACTCGCGCTCAACAACAAGTGATCGCCGCCCGCGTCGAAGGGCCCGCCTATTCCGCCTTTCCTGACGGCATCAGTGGGCGTAACACCGGCTTGCAAAAGGCTGCGAACATCCATGTGGTCGTGGTCGCCGACACTGACCTGCTCAGCGATCGTGTGTCTGGAATGCTCCAGAAGCATCGCGCGGCGGGTAGCCCGTTGTCAGATAACGCGATGTTTGTATTGAACACCCTGGACAACCTGGCGGCGCCCGATGCACTGATGAACATTCGCCCCCGCGCAGGCGGTGCTCGATCACTGCAGGTGCTGCAGGCAATGCGCGAAGACGCGGCACTGGCCTACGGTGAGAAATCCGCCGAACTGGCGCAACGCCTGGAACAAACGGAAAAGGAATGGCAACTGCTCAACCCCCCGACAATTTCCCCGGGCCCTCAGGCTGCAACCTCCAACACACTGCTGCAAGCGCTCAACAAGGAGCGGTTGCGAATCCCCATGGAAATTCACGCGTTGAAGGTCCAGTCATACGCCGAGGTTCACGCCCTGGAACGCAAAGTGAAGCTGCTCAATATCGTGCCTGTACCGCTGATACTGTGCCTGATTGCGGGGGGTATTTTCCTGTTGCGTCGCCGTCACCGGCACCTGCCTTCAGCAGCATTCTACTGAGGGCTCAACGCCGGGCGATCAGCCCTTGCCGGGCAATGCGGGTCAGTTGGCGTATCACTTCGCCCGCGTCGCTGGCACTGGGTGCCTGAATGACGGCCAGGTCGAAGCTGTTGGACGCAAAGCGCGCAAGGGAGTCGCCGTCTTCGACAAACTGGATCAGAAAGGCCGAAGGCCGCCCCGTGCGGCGCGGCCAGCCATCAAGATAGCGCAGCAACGTCGGCTGATGCTTGCCGCCCAAGAGGATTTTAGGATTGCGTTGGGTCAGGTCCGCGGTGATCGGGGCCAGGCGTATGAGGGGGCGTAGTGCATTCATTGTGTCGTGTCTCTGCCTCAAAAGTCTGCGGGCAGGTGAGAGGCAACACCGAACCAGCGCTTTAGCGGAATTTCGAAGCTGGCCCATGGCTCTGGCTTCTGTCGGGACTGTGATCAGTCACCGGTGGCGCCCCGCAATTAGCTGTTTAAATCGGCGCATGGGCAACATCCTAGAGAAGCCTGTAGGGCGGTGTCAAGAATCCCGAGCAACGAAAAGGCCCGCACTGGGCGGGCCTTTTAAGGGGGGTTCGCGGTATCAGTGAGTGATGGCGCGGTCTGCGGACAATTTGCCCGCACCTTCCAACAACACGGCCAGCGTACCGCCCAGCAGCGCCAGGGCGAACTCGTAGCCGTTGTTGGCCATGAACAAACCGTTATGGATATGCACCGAGAAAATCGCCACCAGGGAAATGATCGACAGGCCGAGTGCCGCCGGCCGTGCCAGCAAGCCAATGATCAGCGCCAGCCCGGCGAAGAACTCGGTACCACCGGACAGCACCGCCATCAGGGTACCTGGGGCCAGGCCGATACTTTCCATCCACTGGGCAGTGCCCGCCAGGCCGCCGCCGCCAAACCAGCCAAAGAGTTTTTGCGAACCGTGGGCGGCGAAGATGATCCCGACAAAAATCCGCAGGACAGTCAGGCCGTAGCCGGCGCGGGTGGAGAGGATGCGGGTGATCAATGGGCTCATGCTGATAATCCTTTTCAAGGTAGGGGTTGGGTTGGCCGCTATATTAATCAGTTTAAACAATGATAAAAGCCGATAAAGCGGCTCATAATTATCGAATTAATAGATTATTTACGTGAGGCAACCCGTGGCGCTGCCGGCTCCAACGACTCCCGCTCACGATCAAACGCCAGGTAATACTTGTTCACGCTATTAACATAGCTGACGCCGCTCATTCCCACCTGCTCCATGGCAATTCGCTCGACCTGGAAAAACCATTGGTTTGGGTTAAGCCCCCGCCGCCGCGCCTCGGCACGCATTCCCTGGACCCGCTCGGGCCCCATGTTGTAGGCCGCCAGCACAAACGCCATGCGCTCGCGCTCGTTGAGCTTGGGGCTTGAGAAGAACTTGCGCCGGATCATCGCCAGGTACCGCGCGCCCGCCTGCACATTGTTGTCCAGGCTTTCGATGTTGTTCACCCCGACCCGCTGCGCCGCCGATGGCGTGATCTGCATCAGCCCGGTGGGGCCGCCGCTGCTGCGAGCGCCAGGGTCCAGGGCAGACTCCTTGAACGCCAGCGCGGCCAGGTTCAGCCAGTCCATGCCCTGCTCGCGGGCATGCTTTTGCAACACCGGGCGCAGTTTTTCCAGGCGCTGGCGGTCGACGCGAGCCAGTGGATAACGTACCTGGTAGAGGCGGCGGTAGATGCGCTGGAACGCCACATCCTGATCGGACGGCGTGCGGTAGGTCTTGAGGAAGCGATCAATACTGGCCCGCAGCATCGAGGCATCCTGGCGCACAAACCAATACTCTTCGCCCGGCTCGCTGATGGTCACTTGCCGGTCGAAACGCAGCTTGGGCAGGATCTTCGCCCAGCGTTCGGCAATCGGCCGCTCGACAATGGTCAGGTGGAAAATCCCGGCCTGGACCATCTCCAGCACGTCCTCTACCGCGAGGCTCGGATCCACCCACTCCACCTTCACCGGCGGCAATTTGTGCAGCGCCAGCTTCTGGTTGACCTGGCTGATCGCATCCGACGCGGCACTGCCCGTGGTCAAGGCCAGCGTGCGCCCGGACAGTTGCTCCAGCCGGGTAAACCGCCGCTCGCCCTTCAGCCCCACCAGCCATAACGGCACGTCGCTGGCGATCGGGTCGCTGGTGGCAATCTTGTGGGCGGCCTTCACATCCAGCAATTCGCCGGGTGCCACCAGGTCGCCCTCGCCACGGGCCAATGCGCCAATCAGTTGATCCTTGGCCTTGGGAATAATCTTGAGGTTGATTTCCTCGCCGTCACGGGCGTGACCGTTGAGGTATTGCTCGAAAGCGCGCAGGCGATGGTATTCAACACCGATGGCCTGGCCCTGGACTTCGCCGGAACTGTTGCGGCTCTGGTTGACCAATACCCGCAAGGTGCGGCTGCTGCGGATTTCCGCAAGGTCGCGGACCTTGCCGGGCCGGGTCACTTCCAGCGGCCCGTCCAGACGCGCAACCGCCGCCATGGGCAGCAGTAACGTCAGGCACAACACAAGCAACGCCGAGGGTCGGATCATCCGCTCTCCGGAAGAAAGAATACTGCCCATTGCTTCGCGAAAAATGAGGCGTTGGGGGACAGAAACAGAGCGCCATGAGCGCAGGCTTTGGGCGCAAGGGTGGCACGGCAGATGGCGACAAACCAAACACGGTGTTACTTGCGACTTTCAAAGACAGCTTTAACTCGTTGTAGTTCTTGGCTTTTCTTATAAATCTACAGCTCTGATATGCTTTCCGACCGCAGGCGGAGGTAGCACCATGCAACTCATTGATATCGGCGTCAACCTGACCAACCCAAGTTTCGACGAAAAGCACCAGGCCGTTCTCGACCGTGCCTACGCCGCCGGGGTGAGCCAATTGGTGCTCACCGGTACCAGTGTCGACGGCAGCGAACAGGCCCTGGAGCTGTGCCAGCAACTGGACGAAAGTGGCCAACGCCTGTTCGCCACCGCCGGCATTCACCCCCACTCTGCCAGTGACTGGAACGCCGAAAGCGCCAGGCGCCTGCGCGGCCTGCTCAAGGAAAGTCGCGTGCGTGCGGTGGGTGAATGCGGGCTGGATTTCAACCGGGATTTCTCGCCGCGCCCCCAGCAGGAAAAAGTCCTCGAAGAACACCTGGCCCTGGCCGTGGAGTTGAAGCTCCCGGTATTCCTCCACGAACGTGACGCCAACCAGCGCCTGCTGGAAATCCTGCGGGACTACCGCGATCACCTGTCGGCCGCCGTGGTGCACTGCTTCACCGGCGAGCAGCGGGCGCTGTTCAGCTACCTCGACCTGGACCTGCATATCGGTATCACCGGCTGGATCTGTGACGAGCGCCGTGGGACGCACCTGCATCCGCTGGTCAGGGAAATCCCCCGGGGCCGCCTGATGCTGGAAAGCGACGCGCCCTACCTGCTGCCTCGCACCCTGCGGCCCAAGCCGAAAAACGGTCGCAACGAACCCGCCTATTTACCGGAAGTCCTACGGGAGGTCGCGTTGCACCGCGAAGAAACCGTGGAAGACCTGGCGCAACACAGCACCGCCTGTGCCCGCGCCTTTTTTGGATTGCCTGTGCCGGATTGACGCGGCGCATTGACCCATATCAAAACCCGGCATCCCGATAGCGGCAAAATAATGGCACCTTGCCAATGCTGTTTCCGCTATCAGAGAAAACCTTCCATGGGTGCCTGGCTTAGCAACATCTCGCTGAAGTACAAATTCTGGGCCGTGAACGCGGTCGCCTTCATCACCACCCTGCTGCTGGTGTTGTACGCCGTGCAGCTCGAACAACAGGCCCGCAGCCAGGCCTCACAGGCGTCGGCGCAAGCCCAGGGGCGCTTGCTCGGTGCCTGGCCCGCCGGCCAGCCACTGCCCAAGGGCGAGCACTGGCTGACGTTTGCCAGGGGCAAAGTCCCACAACTGGGCGACGAAGATCTGTCAGCCCTGGCCAACGCCAGTGGCTGGGTGGATTTCAATCACATGCCACTGCTCGGCGAAAACCCGCTGATGGGCGCCGAAGTAATCAGCCGTGCCGACGGTCAACAGGTCGCCGTGCTGGCCTACGGGCCCAGCTTGAGCCAAGTGTTCGAAGAACGCTTCGCCAACTACGCCGTAGCGGTGATGATTCTGATGCTGGCCATGCTCGGCGCCTCACAGCTGCTGATCCGCTTTCTCCTCAGCCAGCTCAACACCTTGAAAGACGTGATGCTGCACGTCGAGAAAACCGGCGACCTCTCGGCCCGCGTCCCCCTGGCCTGCAAGGATGAAGTCGGGCAGATGGCCAGCGCGTTCAACGCGATGCAGGCGGGTTATCAACGGGTGGTCAACACGGTTGCGCGCACCGCCAGGCAACTGGACGACGGCGCCGCACGCCTGGCCAGCAGCATGAACGAGGTGCAGCACGGCATGCTCGGCCAGCAAAGCGAAACCGACCAGGCCGCCACGGCGATCAACGAGATGACCGCCACCGTCTACCACATCGCCCAGCACGCCGGCGCCACCCGCGACCTGTCCCAGACGGCCGACACTCTCGCCGGCAGCGGTCAGGAAGTGGTCAGCCGGGTACAGCGCTCGATTGCCGGGCTGTCCACCGGCGTGCAGCAGACCGCCGAAATGATCCAGAAGCTGGCCGAGGACAGCCAGAAAATCAATGGCGTGGTCGGGGTGATTCACAGCATCGCCGAACAGACCAACCTGCTGGCCCTCAACGCCGCCATCGAAGCCGCCCGCGCCGGCGAAATGGGCCGGGGTTTTGCCGTGGTCGCCGACGAAGTGCGCAACCTGGCCAAGCGGGTGCAAAGCTCTACCGATGAAATCACCCGCATGGTGTCCGCCCTGCAAGCCGGCACCCGGGACGCGGTGGATTTCATGCAGGAAAGCTCGTTCAAGGCCGACGACTGTGTGCAACAGGCTCAAGAAGCCGGGATTGCACTCGCCGAGATCACCGGCGCGGTGGCGCAGATGCGCGAGAGCAACACGCAGATTGCCGTGGCTGCCGAGCAGCAAAGCCATGTGGCCGAGGAAATGAACCGAGCGGTGGTGAGCATTCGGGACGTCACCGAAAACACCGTGCAGCAGACAGTAGACTCGGCGACCACCAGCAATGAGCTGGCGACCCTGGCCGGGGAACTGAGCAAAGCCATCGGCCAGTTGCGGCTCTAAACCCTAAAGGGGTGGCTATGGCCCCCATAGCCATCCTTGATTCGCGGCCCCACCCTGCCCGACCTAAACTCTGCTCAAGATGTTTCAACGGACAGAGGAATCACGATCATGGGCAAACGTCATCCAAATATCCCCGCCTGGCAATGGCGCACCCACCCGCAAAATCACCAGCACGGGACCAATCAAGTGTTGCAGCTGCTAGCGCTGCCACTCCTGGTCATCGGTTTTCTGTTGATAGCATCGGGCGTGTTCAGCGAGAACCTGGCGAGTGCCGCCATCGGTATCGTCGGCATTCTGGCAGCCCTTGCATTGCAGCATCCCGGTCGTCGCCTGGAGGCACGCGGCAGCGACGCCTCCGGCGATCAACACTTGCTGGTCTGAGGACTCAGGCGAACACCACCACCGACTGGCGGCTGATAGCGATCAACTGGCCGTCGGGGCTCCACAACTGCGCAGCCGCATGGCCATAGCCATCGCGGGCGTGCTCGATGTGGACCAGGTATTGGCACCAGTCCAGGGTGCTCAGGTTTTGCAGCGGTTGGACAAATTCGATGGTCCAGGTCAGGGTGCTGCCGGCCGCCGGTTGTTTCAGGTGCGGCAACACCGACGGTGGCCACGCATCCACCAGCGCGAGGATGTGCGCTTCGGTCAGCGGCTCTTCCTTTACATCGCCACGCAAGCGCACCCAGCCGCCCATCTCCCGGGATGTATTGCCGGTGAACGGCAGGCCACCGACGCTCCAGCGCATCGCCAGGTGGCGCATGAACTCCGGCGTCACGCCTTTGATGTAGGGCAACTCCTGGCATTCATCCCAATGCTTGAAGGTGGGCGCCGGTTCGGCGGCGACGTCAATCTGCGAAGGCCGTGATGCGCCAAAACTGGCCTGCACCAGGGTCATCGTTTCACCGTTCTGCACCACACGTCCCAGCACTTGGCTGACGGCCTTGCCTTCGCGCAGCACTTCGACTTCGTAGCGGGCCGGCAGGTCCGGCGCCACCGGGCCCACAAAGGTGATCGCCAGTGAGCGCAACGGGCGATCCGCCGGGACTTTCGCCCGCAAGGCCTCGTACTCCAACGCCGCAACCAGCCCGCCAAAGCTGGCGCGGCCCTGGGCCCATTCGGCCGGGATCGAAACGTCCAACGGGTGGCTGCGGGCAGCGTCGAGCAAATCACTAAAGCGCATGGCGGTCTCAACTTGAAAAAGGAGTTGAGGGATCTTAACCAGCCGGCCTACACCATGCAGCGCCTATTCCGGCCAAAATCCCGGACAGATAGGTCGCAGGGTCAAGCGAAGCAGTCGGCGTTCAACTTATCCAAAACCCGATCCGCCTGCCCTTCCGCCTCGGCCATGGTGCGGTGCCAACCAGGCACGCACGGCTGCAAATCGGGCTCGTGCCCGGCTTGCGCCAGCCATTGCCAGCAATCGTGCCAATCACCCAGGGCGCCCTGGGCCGCCTTGAGACGCGATATGGCTTTGGGCGGTAGCTTGTTCAGCTCGGGATAAGCCTCGGCCGCATAACGCACGCGCTTGATCAACAGGCGCAGGCGATGACGGTCGTGGTTGGGGTCGTGCAGCGCTTCGCCGAGCTTCTTCCATTGCTTGGCCAGGCGTTTTTCAATGCGCGTGCGCAGGCCCTTGAGCAATTTCTGCCGTTGGGAGGCGCGGATAAAGCGGGGGAATGCTTCGAGGATCAACAGCAGTTGCGCCAGATCAGGCCCTTGTGCAACCGAGCGGTAGGTGGCCGGCTGCTGCCGGATACGCCGCTCGGCCGCCTCATGATGGCCGTGTTGGTGGAGGTACGCCGCCAGCACTTCGCGGTCGCGAAATGGCGTGGTCAGTTGGCCGACGGCACTGGCGGCCGCCTCGAGCTGCTCGACACCGGGCAACCCGCGCAATGGCCGCAACAGGCTGCGCAAGCGCCGCACCGTGGTGCGCAGATCATGCAGGGCCTCGTCGTCCGTGACGGCGGCGAGGCGCGCCTGGCAGCTCAGTAACCCAACTTCCAGGCCGATGACCTGAGCGACTAGCTGATCGACCAAGGCTGACATCCTTTCCTCCTCAATGATTAAACCTTCGGGCTTGAGGCCGCCGACGCAGCCTCGTTGCACTCGACAGCTGCTACGCGGGGTTAGCGCCCTGCGCGCGACTCACGAATATAGAAGCGGGCTTTCTCGGCCTTGGTCGAGCAGCCTTCGAAGGCTTCGAACTGCTGCTGGGTCTTGGCGCCAGTCAACAACGACAGAGCCTTGGAGTAACTCACGGTGCCGGCGAAACCTTCGGCCTTGGCCAGGTCCAGCTCGTGCCACGCAGCATCCAGTTGCGTGCCGCAGCTGTCGCGATAAGCGGTTTTCCCGGCACAACCGGCCAGGGCCAACACGATCACAGGCACACACATCCAGGCTTTCATCAAATGACACCTCAAGAAAAGAAAAAACAGTCACAGGTGTAGACGTTGCCTACACCGAAAAGTGCCTTATCCGACTGCCTGAATCCGCAGTCCCGATTGCCAGAGCATACCCGAGCGTGGTGGCCCGCTCGCGAAAATAATCGGTTGTGACAGTGATGATTGAAGCGCGCCCCTCGATGGGTGCATTGTGGTCACCTGTTTTGCGAAGGATCAGGTCATGAAGAAACGTGTTGCATTGGTGCTGGGCTCCGGCGGCGCCCGGGGCTACGCCCATATCGGCGTGATCGAGGAAATCGAAAAACGCGGCTACGACATCGCCTGCATTGCCGGTTGCTCCATGGGCGCCGTGGTGGGTGGGATCTATGCCGCGGGCAAGCTGGAAGAGTACCGAAACTGGATCGAAAGCCTCGACTACCTGGACGTACTGCGCCTGGTAGACGTGAGCTTTCGCCTGGGGGCGATCCGTGGCGAGAAGGTGTTCGGGCAGATCCGCAAGATCGTCGGCGAGATCAATATCGAAGACCTGCGCATTCCCTACACCGCCGTGGCCACGGACCTGACCAACCAGCAGGAAATCTGGTTCCAGGAAGGCTGCCTGCACCAGGCCATGCGGGCCTCGGCGGCGATTCCCAGCCTGTTCACCCCGGTGATGCAGGGCAATCGCATGCTGGTGGACGGCGGCTTGCTGAACCCTCTGCCGATCGTGCCGGTGGTGTCGAGCCACTGCGACCTGATCATTGCGGTCAACCTCAACTCCACCAACCAGAAGCACTACAAGCTTCCGGTGATCCAGCGTCCGCCGGCGTTCAGGAGCCGCTTCGACAACCTGGTGCGTTCACTGGGTTCGCACTTGCCGTTTCGGCGCAAGCAGGCCGAGCAGTTGTTGATGCTGGAACAGGAAGCGCTGCTGGCCCAGGCTGCCGACATCAACCCGTGGCTGGACTCTGCCGAACCCGAGGCGCAACAACCGGCGGCGGCACCGGAAAAGGCCGGGGCGCCAAAGTCGGCGACCGGCTCGTTCATCATCGATAACGTGGGGCCTGCATCGCTGCTGGATTTGATCAACCAGAGCTTTGAGGTGATGCAGACGTCATTGGCGCAGTACAAGATCGCCGGGTATCCGCCGGATATTCTGATCAACGTGCCGAAGCGCGTGTGCCGGTTTTTCGAGTTTTACAAAGCGCCGGAGTTGATCGCGCTGGGGCGGGAGATCGCGAGCGATACGCTGGATCGTTACGAGAGCGAGCAACACTGAGGTTTGATAAGCAGGGCTTGTGTGGCGAGGGAGCTTGCTCCCGCTGGAGTGCGAAGCGCTCCCAGGATTCTGGGGCTGCTGCGCAGCCCAGCGGGAGCAAGCTCCCTCGCCACAGGTGAGCTAACGCTTCAGGCTTCGGTGTTCAATAGCCGATACCCAACACCGGCCTCAGTCACGATAAACCGTGGTTGGGTCGGATCATCCGCCAGTTTCTGGCGCAGATGCCCCACCACAATCCGCAGGTAATGGCTGTCTTCGGTATGGGTCGGGCCCCAGATATCCTTGAGCAGTTGCTGCTGGGTGATCACCCGCCCGGGATGCCGCGCCAGTTGCGCCAGTACCGCGTATTCCTTGCGGGTCAGCGCCACTTCGACACCGTCCAGCAGCACCCGCCGATAAGCCAGGTCTACCGTCAGCGGGCCAAAACGTAGTGCCGCTTCCTGGGCCTCCCCCGCCGGCGCCTGGCGCAACAACGCCCGCACCCGTGCAAGAAACTCCTGGATGCCAAATGGCTTGGTCACATAGTCATTGGCGCCGTTGTCCAGCGCCTCGACTTTTTGCACTTCACTGGCTCGCACCGACAACACCAGTACCGGTACCGTGGACCACTCACGAAACTCGCGCAGCACCTGCTGGCCGTCCATGTCCGGCAGGCCGAGGTCAAGCACCAGCAGGTCCGGTTTACTCAAGGCGGCCTGCGCCAGGCCTTCGTTGCCGGTGCCGGCCTCGATCACTTTGTAGCCCTGGGAGGCCAGGCTGATACGCAAGAACTTGCGGATCTGCGGTTCGTCGTCAATGACCAAAATCGTCGCAGTCTGGCTCATGGTGTCCAATCAAAATCCGTGAAGAAAAGAGGGTAGCTCAAGGTTCGCTTTCCAGGCCAGGCTGGGCCTGCAATGGCAGGAATAAAGTGATGCAGGTGCCACGGCCCTCAATGCCGTCGGCCACGCTGATATGCCCGCCGTGGGCGCCGACCATGCCCTGGCAGATCGCCAGGCCGAGCCCGGTGCCCTGCCCGCCGCGATCCCCCCTGGCGGCGGTGTAGAACATATCGAAAATCTTCGCCCGCTCCTCCTCGGGAATCCCCGGTCCCTCATCGGCAACAGCAAAAAACAACTGGTTATCCTGCACGCCCGCGCTGAGTTTCAGCCGGCCTTGTGGCGGCGAGAAGCGTGCGGCATTTTCCAGTACGTTGACCAGTGCTTGCTCGATCAACGCGGCATGCACGTAGAGCAGCGGCAGCTCGGGCGGCACGTCGGTGATCACCTGCAGCGGCGCCAATACCGCACGCAAGCGGCCCAGGGAGCTGCCGACGATATCGCCGGGTGACACCCAGTCCCGCGCCAGCTTCAGGGCGCCGTGGCCCAGGCGAGTCATGTCCAGCAGGTTCTGGATGTAGCGATCCAGGCGCTCAGCCTCATCGCGAGTGCCTTCCAGCAGCTCCCGGCGATCTTCCAGGGGAATCGCCTCGCCGAGGGCCAGCAGGCTGTCGATGCTGCCACGCATGGAGGTCAGCGGTGTGCGCAAATCGTGAGACACCGAAGCCAGCAAGGCGCTGCGCAATTGCTCGGTTTCGCCGTGCAGGCGCGCGGCTTCCAGCTCCTGGCCGAGTTGTGCACGGGCCAGGGCCTGGGCCAAGGGCTGGCTCAAGGCCGTGAGCAGGCGACGGCGCTGGCCGCTCAGTTCAAGCCCGGCCTTCGGGCTGACCCCCAGCAGACCCAACGGGCCTTCTTCGCCGGACAACGGCCACCACCACCAGCGCCCGAACGGCAAGGTGCCGGTGCCCATGCCGGCCGGCTGATCGTGCTGCCAGGCCCAGTCGGCGGCGGCGCGTTCGGCTTCGGTAAAGGTGATCGGGCCACCGGTCTCGACCTTCCAGTCGCCCTGCCCGTCGCGGTTGAGCAGGCACAATTGCAGGTCGCTCCAGCCTTCCAGGTGATGCGCGGCGGCACTGATCACTGCCTGGCGATCGGTGGCGGCGGTGAGTTTGCGGGACAGGTCGAGCAGCTCGGTGGTTTCTTCCTGGGTATCGCGCAGCGCCTGCAACTGCCGGCGCTGGCGTGCAGCGAGATTACCGGTGAGCGCCGCCATCAGCAGGAAGAACAACAGCGTCAGCACGTCTTCTTCACGCTGGATCGCGAAGGAGAAATTCGGCGGGATGAACAGGAAGTCGTAGCTCAGGAATGACAGCGCCGCACACGCCAGCGCCGGCCCCAGGCTACTGCGCACCGCCACCAGCAATACGGCGGCGAGGAACACCAGCGAGATATTCGGTAAAGGCAAAACACTGGCGACGCCCCAAGCGACCGCCGCCGCAATCACGGTTGCCACCACGGCGAGAGCATAGTCAAACCACACCAACCCGCGTACATCCGGCAGGCGTGGCGGAGCCGGCACTTCGTCACTGTCGAGGACGTTGATTTCCAGGCCCCGGGCATTGCGCAACAAACGCGACGCCAGGCCACCACCAAACACGGTGCGATGCCAGCGCGGCCGGGATTGCCCCACCAGGATCAAGCTGGCACGACGCTCGGCGGCGTGCTGGATCAGGGTCTTGGCCACCTCCCCCGCTCGCAGCAACACCACTTCACCGCCAAGACGCTCGGCCAGTTGCTGGGCGTTTTGCAGGCGCAGGCGCGATTGTTCATCGCGCACCCGGCCGTTATCCACATGCACCAGGCTCCACGGCAAATGCCGACGCTGGGCTACGCGGCTGGCATGACGCACCAGGCGTTCGGCCTGGGCATCGCCGTCCACGCCCACCAGCAAGCGGCCACGCACAGCCGGTGCGGCCTGGCCCAATTGGCGATAACCCTGGGCCAGGTCATCGTCGACATGGGCCGCGGCGGTTTGCATCGCCAGCTCGCGCAGGGCCATGAGGTTGGTCTGGGTGAAGAAGGCATCGATGGCAGCACGGGCCTGTTCCGGCACGTAGACCTTGCCGTCCCGCAGGCGCTCCAGCAGTTCCCGGGATGGCAGGTCGATCAGCAGCAGTTCATCGGCTTCCTGCAAGACCCAGTCGGGCAAGGTCTCGCGCACTTGCACGCCGGTAATGCCGCGCACCTGGTCGTTGAGGCTTTCCAGGTGCTGGACGTTGACCGTGGTGAAGACGTTGATGCCCGCCGAGAGCAATTCCTGAATGTCTTGCCAGCGTTTTTCGTGGCGGCTGCCGGGGGCGTTGCTGTGGGCCAGTTCGTCCACCAGCACCAGTTTGGGCTTGGCGGCGAGCAGGCCGTCGAGGTCCATTTCCTCCAGCATCACGCCGCGGTATTCGGAACGCAGCAGCGGCTGTTGTGGCAAGCCGCTGAGCAAGGCTTCGGTCTCGGCGCGGCCGTGGGTTTCCACCACGCCGGCGATCAGCCGCACGCCCTGGCGCAGCTGGGTGTGGGCAGCCTGGAGCATGGCGTAGGTCTTGCCCACGCCGGGCGCGGCGCCGAGGAAGACTTTGAGCCGGCCACGGCCGTCCCGGGGTAGATCGGCTAACAGGGCATCGGCGCGGCCGGAGTCGCTCATGCGGGCGGTCTTCCTTCAGGTGTTGATGTGGGTTTCTTGAGTCCGCCTTCGCGAGCAAGCCCGCTCCCACATTTGACCGCATTCCAAAGGTGAAACTCAGTCGAATGTGGGAGCGGGCTTGCTCGCGAAAGCGGCGCCACGGCTTACAGTTTTTCCAAGGCCATGTTCAACGCCAGCACGTTCACCACCGGCGGCCCCACCAGCGGGCTTTCGATGTGCTCGTCCATCAAGCGCTGCAGGGTCGCCACCGGCAGATTACGTGCGGCGGCTACCCGGGCCAGTTGATAGGCAATTGCCTGCGGTGGCAAGTGTGGATCAAGACCGCTGCCGGAGGTAGTCAGCAACGCCATCGGCACCGGTCCCTGGTCTGGCACCAGCATTTTCTTGGCATCGTCAAATACACGAGTGGCCAGTGCTGGGTTGCTTGGGCCGAGGTTGCTGGCGCTGCTGGAAACCGTAGCAAACGCACCGGCAGATGGCCGTGGGTGGAACCAGCCGTCACCGGTGAAATCCTGGGCAATCAGGCTCGAACCGCGAACCTTGCCGCTGGCATCGTGCACCAGGCTGCCGTTGGCCTGGTCAGGGAACGCGACTTGCGCCACACCGGTGACAACCAGTGGATAGGCCACGCCGGTGATCAGGCTCATCAACACCAGCAGGCTCAGGGCCGGGCGGATAATGTTGGACATTTCAAATTCCTCAATTCGGTCATTGCAACCTGCAGGCACCGGTTTGCCGGTACCTGCGGGCATCGAGTCAAACCAGGTGCAGCGCGGTCAACAGCATGTCGATCGCCTTGATACCCACGAACGGCACCACGATCCCGCCCAGGCCGTAGATCAGCAGGTTGCGACGCAGCAATGCCGCCGCACTCGCCGCCTGTACGCGCACACCGCGCAGCGCCAGCGGGATCAGCACCACGATGATCAGCGCGTTGAACACGATGGCCGAGAGGATCGCGCTCTGCGGGCTTTGCAGGTGCATCACGTTGAGCACACCCAGTTGCGGGTAGATCGAGGCGAACAGCGCCGGCAGGATCGCGAAGTACTTGGCCACGTCGTTGGCAATGGAAAAGGTGGTCAGCGCACCACGGGTTACCAGCAATTCCTTGCCGATCTGCACCACGTCCAGCAGCTTGGTCGGGTCGCTGTCGAGGTCGACCATGTTGGCCGCTTCACGGGCGGCTTGCGTGCCGTCGTTCATTGCCATGCCGACGTCAGCCTGGGCCAGCGCCGGGGCGTCGTTGGCGCCGTCGCCGCACATCGCAACCAGGCGACCATCGTTCTGTTCGTGACGAATGCGCGCGAGTTTTTTCTCTGGGGTGGCTTCGGCGAGCACGTCATCCACACCGGCTTCAGCAGCAATCGCGGCGGCGGTCAGCGGGTTGTCGCCAGTCACCATCACCGTGCGGATCCCCAGCTTGCGCAGCTCGGCAAACCGTTCGCGGATGCCGGGCTTGACCACGTCCTTGAGGTGAATCGCGCCGAGCAACTTGCCGTCGGCACACACCAGCAATGGCGTGCCGCCGCTCTGGGCGATCTTGTCGATTTCCCGCGACAGCGCCGGTTGCAGGTCGCGGCGTTGCAGGCCAATGAACGCCAGCAGCGAATCCACGGCGCCCTTACGGAACACACGGCCCTGGTAGTCGACGCCGGACAGGCGGGTTTCCGCGCTGAACGGTACCGAGGTCAGCTCATCCGTCGACGGCTCGGCTTGCGGGTGCTGGCCGCGCAGGTATTCGACGATGGACTTACCTTCGGCCGTGTCGTCCGCCAGGGATGCCAGCAGCGCGCCCTCGGCCAGTTCCTTGCCGCTGACACCCGGCGCGGCGATCACGTTGGTGCAACGACGGTTACCGAAGGTGATGGTGCCGGTCTTGTCCAGCAACAGCACGTGCACGTCCCCCGCCGCTTCCACCGCGCGACCGGACTTGGCGATCACGTTGAGGCGCACCAGGCGGTCCATGCCGGCAATACCAATGGCCGACAACAGGCCGCCGATGGTGGTCGGAATCAGCGTGACCAGCAGCGCCACCAGGAACACCAGCGGCAGGTTGCCATTGGCGAAGTGGGCGAACGGCTGCAGGGTCACCACCACCAGCAGGAAGATCAGCGTCAGGCCGATCAGCAGGATGTCCAGCGCGATTTCGTTGGGGGTTTTCTGGCGCTTGGCGCCTTCCACCAGGGCGATCATGCGGTCCAGGGTCGACTCGCCCGGGTTGGCGGTGATGCGAATCATCAACCAGTCCGAGACCAGGCGGGTATTGCCGGTGACGGCCGAGCGGTCGCCGCCGGATTCACGGATAACCGGGGCCGATTCACCGGTGATGGCCGCTTCGTTGACCGCGGCAATCCCTTCGATGACTTCGCCGTCACCCGGGATCATTTCCCCGGCGACCACGCGTACCACATCACCTTTGCGCAGGCTGGTGGCCGGCACGACCTTGAAGCTGCCGTCGGCTTCCTTGCGGCGGGCGCTGAGGCCCTCGCTGCCGGCCTTGAGGCTGTCGGCGCGGGCCTTGCCGCGGCCTTCAGCCAAGGCTTCGGCGAAGTTGGCAAACAGCACGGTGAACCACAGCCACACGGCGATTTGCACGGAGACGTAGGTCGGTACGGCCACCTCCGGCACGAAGCACAGGATGGTGGTGAGGATCGCGGTCAGTTCGACCACCAGCATCACCGGCGAGCGTTGCAGCTGGCGCGGGTCCAGCTTGACGAACGCCTGGACCAGCGCCGGGCGCCACAGGGCCGACATTGCGGTCTTGGCTGGCTCCTGGGTTTTCACGGGAGCCGCGTTTTTTGCAGGCATATTCATTTTCATATCCCCTTAGAAGCCCATGCTCAGATGTTCAGCGATAGGCCCAAGTGCCAGCGTCGGCAGGAAGGTCAGGCCGCCCACCAGCAAAATGGTCACGGTCAACAGGGTCACGAACAGCGGGCCGTGGGTCGGGAAGCTGTTCTGGCCAATCGGTGCGGTCTTCTTCATCGCCAGGCTGCCGGCCAGGGCCAGTACCGGGAGGATGTAACCGAAGCGACCAAGCAACATCGACAGGCTCAACATCAGGTTGTGGAACGCGGTGTTGGCACTGAAGCCGCCGAACGCCGAACCGTTGTTGGCACTGGCCGAGGTGTAGGCGTACAGCAACTGGCTGAAACCGTGGGGGCCAGGGTTACTGATGGCACCGGCCGGGCCCGGCAGGGTCGCAGCGATGGCGCCCAGTACCAGGGTGCCCACCGGCATGACCAGCAAGGTCACCACCAGCAACTGCACTTCCTTGGCCTGGAGTTTCTTGCCGAGGTATTCCGGTGTACGGCCAATCATCAAACCGGCGAGGAACACCGCAATCAACACGTTGAGCAACATGCCGTACATGCCGGCGCCGACGCCGCCGAAGATCACTTCGCCGACCATCATGTTGACCAGCGACACCATCCCGCTCAGGGGGTTGAGGCTGTCTTGCATACCGTTGACCGAACCGTTGGACGCGGCGGTGGTCGCCACCGACCACAACACGGTGCCAGTGGTGCCGAAGCGCGCTTCTTTACCTTCCTGCGGTGCCGCCTGCTCAACCGCCGGGTTGTTCAGCGCCGGGTTGGGTTGGTACTCGGCCCACATCGCGGTAGCACCGCCGATGATGAACAGGGCCAGCATGCAACCGAGGATCGCCCGGCTCTGACGCAGGTCTTTCACGTAGTGGCCAAAGGTGAACACCAGCGCCACCGGAATCAGGATGATCGCGCCCAGCTCAAACAGGTTGGCCCAGGCAGTCGGGTCTTCGAACGGATGCGCCGAGTTGACGCCGAAGAAGCCACCACCGTTGGTGCCCAGTTGCTTGATCGCAATCTGGCTGGCAGCCGGGCCCAGTGGGATGACCTGGTCAACGCCCTGCATGGTGACCGCGTTCACATAGTGAGCGAAGGTTTGTGGCACGCCCTGCCAGACCAGGAACAACGCGAACACCAGGCACAACGGCAACAGGCCGTAGAGCGTGGCGCGAGTCATGTCGACCCAGAAGTTGCCCAAAGTCTTGGTGGATTTGCGACCGATCCCACGGCACAACGCGACCAGTACGGCGAGGCCGGTGGCGGCACTGACGAAGTTCTGCACGGTGAGGCCGACCATCTGACTGAGGTAGCTCAGGGACGCTTCACCGCTGTAGTTCTGCCAGTTGGTGTTGGTCATGAAACTGATGGCGGTGTTGAACGCCAGGGTCCATTCCTGACCCGGCAATTTCTGCGGGTTCAGCGGCAGGTATTCCTGGAACAGCAGGATCGCGAACAGCAGCACGAAACCGGCAAGGTTGAACGCCAGCAACGCCAGCGCGTATTTCTGCCAGCTCTGTTCCTGGTCCGCATCGACACCCGAAAGGCGATAGCACACGCGCTCGACCGGGCCGAACACCGGCGTGAGCCAGGTTCGCTGCCCTTCCATTACCTTGTAGTAGAACCGCCCCAGGGCCGGTGCCGGAATCAGCACCAAGGCAAAGAAGGCGATGATCAGCCAATAGTCATAACTGTGCATAGCCTGCTCCTAGTTCCGATCCGCGCGTAACAGCGCAACCAGCAGATAAATGAACAGCGCCACAGCCAACAGCAGTGACACCCCGTCCAGAACGCTCATGGAAGTTTCTCCGTCGTGCGGCGACTGCCGCGTGTAGGAGGATTGTCCGCAGGAGTGGCGTAAAGGAACGAGAGCGACGGTATGGGTGGGGCGTAAAGACGGCGTAAAGAGTGGGTTTATGCGGGGTTTACGGGGGGTATGCACTTCAAATGTGGGAGCCGGGCTTGCCCGCGATAGCGTCAGACCAGACACCAACGCCCTTATCTGGTGCAGCGCTTGAAATGATTCAAACGCCAAACCGTTCCCTCGGCGACAGTTCGGCGCCTTTACGACACGGCTTTGGTTAATGGCATGTCCGCTGCAATGCCCTGAAACATTCCAAACCGTTCAGGGAGAGCTACACGATGAACACACAACTCAAACCCACCTTGGGCACTCTGCATTTGTGGGGCATCGCAGTCGGGCTGGTGATTTCCGGAGAGTATTTCGGCTGGAGTTATGGCTGGGGCGTGGCGGGAACATTGGGCTTCCTGGTGACCTCGTTAATGGTCGCCGCCATGTACACCTGCTTTATATTCAGTTTCACCGAGCTGACCACCGCGATTCCTCACGCTGGCGGCCCGTTTGCCTACAGCTGCCGGGCGTTTGGCGAGAAAGGTGGCTTGATTGCCGGGCTGGCGACGCTGATCGAGTTCGTCTTCGCCCCGCCCGCGATCGCCCTGGCCATCGGCGCGTACCTGAACGTGCAGTTTCCGGCCCTCGATCCGAAACATGCGGCCGTCGGCGCCTACATTGTGTTCATGGGCCTGAACATCCTCGGGGTGAAGCTCGCCGCCACCTTTGAATTGGTGGTCTGCGTGCTTGCCGTGGCCGAGTTGCTGGTGTTCATGGGCGTGGTCGCTCCCGCCTTCAGCTTCAGCAACTTCGCCCTCAACGGCTGGGCCGGCTCCGACACCTTCGGCGCACCGGCGATCGCCGGAATGTTTGCGGCCATACCCTTTGCCATCTGGTTCTTCCTCGCCATCGAAGGCGCCGCCATGGCGGCCGAAGAGGCGAAAGATCCCAAGCGCACTATTCCAAAGGCCTACATCAGCGGCATCCTCACCCTGGTGATTCTGGCCATGGGCGTGATGTTCTTTGCCGGTGGCGTGGGTGACTGGCGCACCCTGTCGAACATCAACGACCCGCTGCCCCAGGCGATGAAAACCGTGGTCGGCGACAGCTCGGGCTGGCTGCACATGCTGGTGTGGATCGGCCTGTTCGGCCTGGTGGCCAGCTTCCACGGGATCATCCTGGGTTACTCCCGCCAATTCTTCGCCCTGGCGCGCGCGGGCTACCTGCCCTCCTTCCTCGCCAAACTGTCGCGCTTCCAGACGCCGCACCGGGCAATCATCGCCGGCGGCATCGTCGGCATCGCCGCCATCTACAGCGACGGGCTGATCAACCTGGGCGGCATGACCCTGACCGCCGCGATGATCACCATGGCGGTGTTCGGTGCCATCGTCATGTACATCATGAGCATGCTCAGCCTGTTCAAACTGCGCAAGACCGAACCGCTGCTGGAGCGGACCTTCCGCGCCCCGGGCTATCCAATCGTGCCGGGGATTGCGCTGGTACTGGCCGTGGTCTGCCTGGTGGCGATGGCGTGGTTCAACGCGCTGATCGGGCTGATCTTCCTGGGCTTCATGGTGGTGGGTTTTGTGTACTTCCAACTGACCGCGCAAGACCGCGCCGATGCACCGGCGGACGCTATGTTGACCGGGCTGTAAGGCTACCGGGGCAGAACGGGCCTACAATGAACTACTAAGAAAGCCCGTTACTCAAAGCAGTCATTACCGTGGGAAATTTCCCCACGGTTTGCTGCCTCAAGGAGAGCCCTATGCCGTGGTATGCCTGGTTGATTTTAGTGGTCGCGATCGGTTCGATCGTCGGTGGTTTGTTGATGCTGCGAGACAGCGCCAACAAGGTTGAATTGACTGATGAACAACGTAAGCGCGTGGCAGAACGCAATGCCCAGGCGGACGCCAAGGATGCGCAGGATCGCTGATCACTTTCGTGTAAATATTCGCTCAGCCTGCTTAAAAACCCTCTGTTTCGCTTTCCCCCTCCCTTCACGCCGCCCGTCTTTTCAAGCTGAATAGACGGCGTCGCGGCACCTCCGCGCGCACTGGAAAACCCCGTTTCATGACTGGCAATCACGTCTGGAAAAACCGCGCGCGAAGCAAAACAATCAACAAAGAGTTTAATTTCTCAAAAAAAGTACTGGTTATTCATACAGTGCATTGTTATCGTTTCCTCTTGCTTGAAACCAAGCACTTTCTGCGGCGAATGACCTGCATGGAGCATGCAGAAATCCATTGGCATACCAAATGCTTGGGGATAGCTGCCCAAAACAATCCGCACTCCGCGGTTTTTTTTCTATCGAGGGACACGATGACTGACATGAACGACCTAGCTGCAACCGCAACCAATCTCATCTATTCGAGCGACTCAGGCTTCGACGTTGCTGTGGAGGACTTCCGCCAGGACGATGACACCGGTACTGATTCGAGCACTATCCGCGCTGCACTCGCATGGATCAGCGCCAACGTGCCGGACGGCCAGGGTTCGCGTTTGTATTTCGAAACCGGCCGTACCTATATTTACGACCGCACGGCTGAAATTGACTACATCAACAATCTGGTTATCGATCTGAACGGCGCGACTCTCATGCGCGCAGATGCATCGGTCACCACCGCCAGACTAGCCACAGACACCAGCGTAAGCAGCAATACAATCGTGCTGGATGCCGTGCCCGACAGTTGGTACGTCAACGATACCGTGACAGCGTTTGTCGGCTCAGGGGATCAAGACACCAGCCGAAGCCCCATGCGTATCACTGCAATCGACCCGAATACGAATACAGTGACCCTGGCTGCCGGCTTTGGTCCCTTCGGTAACACGACCCAAACCATCCCTGCTGGATCGTGGGTTGGTAAAAGCTTCCAATGCTTCCTCGGCCGTCCGTCTACCGAAGAAGGCGGCAAGCTGCGCCCGGGCATCAACTACAACGTGCAGATCATCAACGGCTCCGTCGATGGCAACAGCGCCAATCAACTCAACAACTCCTGGCGCTTCGCCATGGAGATCTATATCAACGGCCGCTCTTCGGGGATCCGTGGCGTACGGTTTGCCAACACCACAGGCGAATGCATCGTCGGTCATGGCCTGCGGGTAGAAAGTTGCGAGTTTCGCAACCTCTCGGGCTCGGCCTTTCATACAAGCCGCCACGACGATACAGACGCAGTTGGAAGTGCCTCCTGGTTCATCAACAACTATGTTGAGAGCGTGTGCCTGGCGGGTAACCAGGCAAATGGTCACTCCGAGGGTGCAGTAACGTTTTCATGGGGCGCCGGGCGCCTGATTGTCACCGGTAACGAATTCAGAAACGGCAATGAGAGCGTGCTGGGGGGCTTTGGCCCTTCCTCCGGCGAAGCAATGCCGGATAAGTGGATCATTTTCAGCGATAACATTGCCACGAGCTTCAAGGCACTGTTCTGGGGACTGTTTCCGCCGCTCGAAGGTGTCGTGATCAGTAACAACGTTCTGGTGGACTGCAACGACAACAGTGCTCAACTGAACAAGCTTTTTGACTCGGAAACTTCCTCGGTAGGCGGTAACGTCGCTGTCGGGAATACCGTACTGGGCGGTTCGTTCCGCGCGACCAATGCGACGTTCGGTGTCGAGCCGACCAATACCATCAGTCAAGTCAAGGTCTGGGCACGCGGGCGCAAGTTGCGGACCGACTATTCGAGCTTGTCCGACTGCACCGCAGTGGTAGAGGCCAGCACTGCAATCATGGCGCTTATCAGTGCCGATACGACGGGCTCTGTAGTGGCATTCCACTCGGCATCCGGTAATCGTTCCGGTTCCTTCTTCATCCAATGGCTGCCGTCTCAGAAAAAGCTGCAACTGTTGGGTAACGAATCAGGCGCTCGTGTCGAGTTCGCTACGCCGGTAGCGATGCCTGGCCAAGTCAACATGACATTGCGTACATTCAACGATAATACGGCTGCAAAAGCCGCAGGTTTGGTGGCGGGAGACCTCTACAAACTGGCGAGTGGCGCAGTTTTCAGCGTGATCTGATCAAGGAAAGCCCTTCACTGAAGGGCTTTTTTATTTCCAACCCGCCTTGGCGATATGCAGCAGTATTTTCCCCTATAGACAGCACGCTCAAGCTGGCTCCAGCATTCGAGCAACGCCTGTGGCGATCACTAAATCCCACACCGAACAGGCCAGCCTGGACCTTCCAGGCATGCACGGTACGAATCAGCGCGTCGAACTTTTCGATCAACGACATGCCAGGGTGCAGATAACTGCCGACGATATCGGCGCACGACTCCAAGACATTCGATCAGCCAGTCAGCAATTTTGTAACGAGATGCCCCTTTGCCTGCATGAGCTTGGCTAATATGGCGCAATGTTTCGGAGGCTGTTCTATGCGCTACTCGGCAAATCACAAAGCTCAAACCCATCAGCGCATCATCAAGGAGGCTTCCGTACGTTTTCGCCGCGATGGTATCGGGGCTACCGGCCTGCAACCGCTGATGAAAGCCTTGAGTCTGACGCATGGCGGATTCTATGCGCATTTCAAATCCAAAGATGAGCTGGTGGAAAAGGCCCTGCAAGCTGCGGCCGCTCAACTGGATGAACACTGCGAACAGCTGTTCAGCCAGGAACGCCCCCTTGAAGCGTTCATCGACAACTATCTTTCGCAGTGGCACCAGACCTCACCGCATGAAGGGTGCCCGTTGACAACCATGTGCCCTGAGCTAGGACTGCGGGGTCAGCAAAGCCCGACCACTGATGCAGTACTTGGCGCACGGTTGAAGCAGGTGCAAGCCGCACTGAGGCGGCCGGATGCCAATGAGCAAGGCCTGCTGATGATGTCGACTCTGGTGGGAGCACTGGTGCTGGCGCGCAGCGTGGAGAGCGCCGAGCTGGCAGCGCAGATCCTGGAGGTAGTACGTGGCAATCTGAAAAAACAGATCGCACAAAATTGAAGAGGCCGGTCAATGACCGGCCTCCTGGCTTACTTCGTTATTCCTTAATTGAGCTCCAGCCGATCGCGGTTTTTCTCCAACAGCGCTTTACCGATCCCTTTCACCTCCAACAACTCATCGACTGCGGTAAATGGCCCGTTGCTTTCTCGATAGGCAATGATCGCCTTGGCTTTGGCTGCTCCGATTTCGAACAGATCGCGGCGCAAGGTTTCAGCGTCGGCGGAGTTGAGGCTGACCTTGCTGGATTGCTCGGCCTTGGTCATTTGCACAGCTATCGGCGTGGGCGTTTCAGGCTTGGTAGACGGCGCTGCGGTGGTAGCCAGTGAAATGCTGGAGAGGAAGGCGAAAATGAGGGACGAGAAACATGTTTTATTCATAGGTGACGCTCCATGACATCTGTAAGAGAAAAGCAGCTTTTCCGAAGCTGCTTTTCAAACTTAGGTGATGTTTGGAGGGTGTCAAAAACAGGTGAGTTACAGGGTATGAGTCAGGGCTCGAGACGACGCTGTTGGTAGATCCAGTCGACGATCTCGCCATCAGGCGTGTAGCCACTGACGGTTTCGCGCAAAAGCTGGCGAACACGCGTGTAATCGTCCTGTTCTACTGCTGCCAGCAACTCTGCCAGCTTGTCCTTCAACACATCCCAAGACAGGTAATCTTCATTGGCACTCATGATCATCGGGTGCTGCGTGGCGACTACGTTGTCACCAATCAGCAACTCTTCGTAAAGCTTCTCACCCGGGCGCAGGCCAGAGAATTCGATTGCAATATCGCCATGAGGATTTTTATCCGACCTGACACTCAGACCAGACAGGTGAATCATCTTCTCGGCCAACTCGACAATCTTCACCGGCTCACCCATGTCCAGCACGAACACGTCACCGCCAAGGCCCATGGAGCCCGCCTGAATCACCAATTGGGCGGCCTCGGGAATCGTCATGAAGTACCGGGTGATTTTCGGGTGGGTAACCGTGAGAGGTCCACCGGATTTGATCTGCTTGTGAAAAAGCGGAATCACCGAGCCGGAGGAGCCTAATACATTGCCAAAGCGAACCATCGTGAAGCGGGTTTTATTGACCCGCGAGATATTCGATTTGTCACCGAACAGCACAGGTGCCAACTCACGACTGAGCGCCTGGAGGGTCAACTCGGCGAGACGCTTGGTGCTTCCCATCACATTGGTGGGCCGTACAGCCTTATCGGTAGAGATCAACACGAAGTTGGCTACCCCCGACTGCAATGCCGCTTGGGCCGTGTTAAGCGTACCAATAACGTTATTCAGCACGCCTTCCGCAATATTGTGCTCAACCATGGGCACATGCTTATAAGCGGCGGCGTGATAAACCGTGTCGACGCCCCAGGTTTTCATGACACCCAGCAATTTGCTCTGATTGCGCACTGAGCCGAGGATGGGCAGCAGCCTTACTGGCAGCGACTCTCGGGTAATCCGTTGTTCAAGCTCCGACAAAATGCTGTAGAGGTTGAATTCGCTGTGTTCAAACAACAGCAGTATGGTCGGTCGCAAAGCAAGGATCTGACGACACAGCTCTGAACCAATGGAACCACCGGCCCCCGTTACCAGAACGCTGCGCCCCTTGATGCAATGCTCCAGCAGTTCGCCCTGGGCAGGCACCGCGTCACGTCCCAGCAAGTCCGCGATATCCACTTCCTGAATATCGTCGACCTTGACCCGGCCACTGGCCAGGTCCATAAATCCTGGAACACTGCGCACATGCAGAGGAAACCCTTCAAGGTAGCCCAGGATTTCACGACGCCGGGCACGGTTGGAAGACGGTATCGCCAGCAGGATTTCCTGGGCTCCGGTGGCATCGATCATGCGCTGAATGTGCCGTGGCTTGTACACCTGAAGTCCGGAAATTACCCGGTCAGAAATACTGTCATCATCATCAATGAAGGCTACAGGCCGCATGACCCGGCCCATACGCAGGGCAGCGACCAACTGATTGCCTGCAGCGCCCGCGCCGTAGATGGCGACGCGCGGCAAGCCATCTTCGCGATTGGTGAACGGTACGTGCTGGGCGGCGGCAAACCAGTCGCCAAGGAAATATTGACGCATAGCAAGGCGTAGGCCGCCAACCATGATGAGGCTTAACCACCAATAGTTGAAAATGATGGAACGAGGTACCACGTTTTGATGATCGCTGTACCAATAGACCACCACGCCCAGAATCAACGATGAAAGGCTGACGGCCTTGATAATCGCGATAAGCGCGTCATTGCCAAAATAGCGCATGACAGCACGGTACATGCCAAAACGGATGAACAGCGGAATAGCGACGACCGGAGCACTCAGAAACAGCCAGCGATGCGCAGACGCAGGGTTGATCATATCGTCCACCCCCAATCGAACGACAAACGCCATCCACAGGGCGAGCCAAACAAGAAGAATGTCCGCAATAACCTGCAGGATGCGCTTCTGTCGGCGAGGGAGACCCAACAAATATGATCGAATTATGCTCATAAACCCTTTAAACACCTCTGTTGCTCCTGATACGGCTGCTGCTCTGCGAATTTAAACACTTTAGGCCAGTCAATCACCGCTGAAATGACTCTAAAAACACAATCACGCGGCCCTTTCCAGCTCACCCGCCTTGTACTTGACTGCCAGCATCACCAGCGGGATGTACGCTATTACAACGCCCAGCACGCCGTTTAGACCCAGTAATGCAACGCAAAGTGCGATCGGCAGCAGCCAGATCACGTTGATCGCAAGCACCCCAAGCGTTACTGGCAAGTGGCCTCCAACTTTACGCGATGCAAACTGATAGCCATGACTGCGATGGGCTTCGTAAACCTTGTCGCCCCTCATCAGGCGGCGGACCAGAGTAAACGTCGCATCGACGATAAAGACACCGAGCAGGATCAACCATACCCACAGCAAGTCGGCGTTCTGCCAGGCGGCCTGCAGGGATAGCACGCCCAGGACGATACCGAGAAAACCGCTACCGGCATCCCCCATGAAGATTCGTGCCGGTGGAAAGTTCCAATAGAGAAACCCCAGCACCGCCATGCTTAATAACAGTGGTGCCCAGATAAGCGCCTGATAACCAACCAACCAATAAATCAGACAGGCGCCAAGGCATGCACAGAGCGCTTCGACGCTGGCCAAGCCATCGATACCATCCATGAAGTTGTACAGATTGAGCATCCACACCAGATAAAACGCGGCAAGGATGTGCCCCGCCCAGATCAGGTCGAGGACCACCCAGGGCAGCGTTATTGCGGGCAAGCCGCCCAACCAGAAAAGAGCCCAGGCCGCGGCACTGAAGTGCCCCAGCAAACGCCAGCGCGCGGCGATATGGCCATGGTCGTCGAGAAACCCAAGCACCGCCACAGCCGCACCAGCCCCCAGCAACGCCCATGTAACCGAGCGTGTTATCTCATCACCGATAAACAATACTGGCAACGCAATCAAGAAGCTCAAGACTATCGCCACTCCGCCTCCACGAGGCGTCGGAACAGTATGAGAACTGCGCGCATTGGGAACATCAATCAGACTTCGGGCCAGCGCATAACGGCGCAGGCACCAGGTCAGAAGAAGAGCAAGGGCTGCAACAGCAGGCGCCAGCCACAGTAAACGATTCATCTACAGCTCCAATTAAGGTCCCTCATAGGGCACCACTATTTACTTCAAGCTTCCCTGAAAACTTTCAGCCGTCTTGCGTAATGCGCTGGCCACCGTCAATGGAGGATTCCAGCCCAGCAATTGGCGAGTCTTGCCAATATCAACCTGCAACGAACCACACAGGCGCTGGCCAATAGCCTTGCGGCCTAGCACGGTCGCGCCCAATTGCAGTAGGGCTGCCGGTACGGGGATCAACCGGGCCGGTTTACCCAAGGCAATCCCCATGCGTCTCAACAAATCAGTGGTCGACATGTCATCACCATCGCTGGCCAGAAACGTCTGATTGGCCGCCGCCGGGTGATCCAGGCACGTCACAATCAAGTCAACGAGGTTGTCCAGCGCGACCAGGCTGCGCTGGTTACGAATAGCGCCCAACGGCAGTACAGCTCCTTTGTTGAGCCAATTCATCATGCTGCGAAAGTTTGCCTTGACCCCAGGGCCGTACACCAGGACGGGACGAATAATAACAACTTCCATCCCGCTTCTTTGCGCCAGCGACAAGAGTTGCTGCTCGGCCTCCATTTTGGAAACACCATAGGGGTCGCACGGCGCCGGCACGTCATCTGCCGTGTAAGGGGCGCCCATTTGGGTTCCCTCACCGTTGACCTTGATCGAGCTGATAAAGATGAAACGCCTGACGCCCGCCTGAGCTGCCTGCTCCGCCAGCTTCAACGTGCCTTCGACGTTGACCTTGCGATACTCGGTTAACGGATCACTGGAGGCGTCTGACATCACATGAACGCGCGCGGCGCAGTGAACCAGAACATCAACCCCTTCAAGAACAAGCGACTCACCCGCAAGATAATCGGCACCGACCCGCACAGGTAAAGCAGACGCAGGCAGTGTCACACCCTCGCGACGTACCAGCGCCAACACCCGACAGTCCCCTGCAGACGCCAACCGGTTGACCAGTGCTCCCCCCACAAAGCCACTGGCTCCAGTGACGAAGATAGTTTTGTGCTGATTCAAAGCGCGCGCTCCAACTCTCTGTACACATCCAAATGCTGCTGCACGATCTTCTCGATCGCAAATGCGCGTAAAGCCAGTTCACGGCCAGCCGCCCCCATCCGGGCACGCAAGGCAGGAGCCTCAATCAACACCTGCAATTGATTCGCCAGGGCCTGTGCATCACGAACAGGTACCAGAAACCCTGTTACATCGGCATCAATCGCATCCCGGCAACCTGGCACATCGGTGGTGACCACTGCGCGGCCGCACGCTGCGGCTTCGACCAGTACCTTGGGCAAGCCTTCACGATAGGAAGGAAGGGTCACAATATTCGCCGCAGCGAACACATTTGCGATGTCGTCGCGGTAACCGAGCAGCTCAATCACCCCTTCCTCTCGCCACTGCTGCAACTGTGAGGTGGTAACTGTCGCCGGGTTACCGGGATCAATGTCACCAATTAACTGAAAGCGCGCGTTAACACCGCGCGCGGTCAATATTTTTGCCGCCTCAACGAACTCGACAACGCCCTTGTCCAGCAGCAGTCGAGCCGCCAGGCACACCACTGGGGTCCCTTCCGGTTCTGGCAACGCGGTGTAACGAGACAGGTCGACGCCTGAACCACGAATCATCACGACCTTGGATTGGGTAAGTCCACCCATGCTCAAGAGCAGGTCACGATCATCGGGGTTCTGAAAAATCGAGCGCAGATTACGCTTGCCCAATGCCAACCGATAAAAGGTGCTGACAACCTTTCTCGTGATAGTGGCCTTGAGTCCCTTGGAGAGAAATACAAAGCCCAGTCCGGAAATAGCGGTAACCACACCTTTGACCGGTGCCAGCCGAGCGGCAACGCCACCATACAAAACCGGCTTGATGGTCACCAGGTGCAAGACGTCCGGCTTCAATTGCCAGAGCAGCCGCCAGATCGCGAACATCAGTCCCAGTTCGGCCAAGGGGTTACGGCCGCTACGTGAAAGCGGCAACGGGTGAAACTCGAAACCTTCAGCGGCAATAGCCGCAACAGCCGGACCAGGCATGCACGCCACATGAACCCTATAGCCCTCTGCCTGCGCGCCCTTGGCAACTGCCAGCCGGTGCGAAAGAAAAAAACCCGGGTCGTTGACGATAAACAAAAGTACTTTACTCATGCCTGCTCTTCCAACCATGCCTGGAACATGAGGATGGTCCACAAGTGAGGCTGCCAGTTTCCGCGGCCCTCAAGATGTTCCTGCCACATGTGCCTGATGCGTTCAGGGTGGAAGTATCCCTCCTGGCGCAAGCGCGCTTCATCCAACAAAGACTCTGCCCACTCCCGTAAAGGACCGCGTAGCCACGCCCCAAGCGGGATACCAAAACCTTGCTTGGGCCTTTCGATCAACTCCTTGGGAACATGACGATAAAGCACTTCTCGCAACAGCCATTTGCCCTGGCCGTTACGAATCTTCAGGTCCAGAGGCATGCGCCAGGCCAGTTCGACAATCCTGTGGTCAAGCATAGGGACCCGACCCTCAATGCTTGCGGCCATCGCAGCGCGATCCAGTTTCACCATGATGTCATCTGACATATAGGTCTGGGCGTCCATCGCCATCATCCAGTGTTCGAAACTATCGGTCTGGGGCCAGCGCGAAGGGTCAGTGAAAATGGTTTCGGGTTCCTTGCCACCGATCACGACACTGGCAGGGTCAGTCCAATGACTGTTGAGCTGCAGGTAGAACTCATGCCCATCCGCAAGCGCCAGGACGCTAGCCAATTTATGAGCCTTTTCCCCAGGCGTGCTGAGATGAAGCCGCTTGGGCAGCAAAGGTTTGGAGAGACGGAACAGGCTGTCCCAGGTGGACGGTGAAAGTGAGCGTAAAAGCCCGGCGCTCGCCTGTCGGGCAAACGGCGGCAGTTGCTGCATTTTTGACCAGACTTTCTTGGCGCTGAGGTAGCGGTTATAACCGCCGAAGAGCTCGTCGCCGCCGTCACCACTCAACACAACCTTGAGCTGTTGGCTGGCCAATTGGCTGACAAGGAATGTGGGAATCTGCGAACTGTCGCTGAACGGCTCACAATACATCGACGGTAGACGCGGGATAACAGCCAGGGCATCGTCCGGGCGCACGTACAACTCGGTGTGTTGCGTGCCAAGATGCTTGGAAACCGCCTTGGCATGAACAGCCTCGTCATAGCCGCCTTCGTCGAAGCCGATGGTGAATGTGCGGATTGGCTGGGCGCTCTGGGCCTGCATCAAGGCCACGATAGTGCTGCTATCCACGCCGCCGCTCAGGAATGCACCCAAAGGCACATCTGCGAGCATTTGCTGACCAATGCTTGAGCTCAGTTGCGTCTCCAGCAAATCCGTCGCTTGGGCGGGAGTGCCCTTGAAGGGGTCGGCAATGCCTTTTGCTACTGCGTCGTTGAGACGCCAGTAAGCCTGTGGGACTGCGGCCTTTGCAGCGGGCAGATTCTTCAGCGCAAGCGTTACGTAGTGGCCGGGCTCGAGCTTGGCGATGCCTTTATAAATGCTGTAAGGCGCAGGAATGCAGTTGTGCCGAAGCAATAGCGTCAACGCGTTGCGATCCACTTCGCCAGTGAACTGCGGGAAAGCCTTGATAGCCTTGAGCTCAGACCCCAGCAGCAGCGTGTCTTCCTGCCAACCGTAATACAAAGGCTTCTCGCCCATCCGATCGCGTGCAAGCGTCAATACCTGCTCTTGCCTGTCCCACAGCGCGAAGGCAAACATACCAACCGATGCCTGCAAGGTCTTTTCGACACCCCAGCCTGCAAGACCTGCGAGCAGGACTTCGGTATCAGAATGGCCTCGCCATGCGGGTGGCGACAATCCTTCATTGTCCAGCTTCTGCCTGAGTTCGGTATGGTTATAGATCTCACCGTTGAAGACGATTAAAAATCGCCCACAACTGGAATGCATCGGCTGATGACCGGCCTCCGACAGATCGACAATTGCCAACCGTCGATGCCCGAGCGCGAGGCCTGCATTTTCGTCAACCCATACACCACGATCATCGGGGCCACGGTGCACGAGGGCATCGTTCATCCGGGTAATGATCGATGCCAGATCACTATTACGGGCCTGGAAAATTCCGCTGAAACCACACATCAATGAACGTCCTGATTTAAGTAAAGCCGGTCATAGATTTCTTTGAATTTATGCTCGGTACATTTCATCGTGAAATTTTCGACGATACGTGTATAGGCACCCTGCCCCATCATTGATCGCTCGGCAGGAGACGCTGCAATCATCTTCGCCAGCGCTTCAGCCAACGCGAGTGGATCCTGTACGGGTACGACAAACCCATTTTCACCCAGCAGGAATGCCGCGTCTCCTGCATCGGTCGTCACACAAGGCAACGCCAGGCTCATCGCCTCGCCCAGCACATTAGGAAAACCTTCGGTAAATGAATGCAGGCAAAACATGTCCATCGCCTTAAAGCAGGCGGGCACATCTTTTCGTTCACCCAGCAACACAAATCGATCAGCGAATCCGGTTGATGCAATCTGCGCCATCAATACGCTATTCGCCTCATCGACATCACGTCCCACCATCAGGAACTTGACGTGCGGGAACCTGGGAGCGACGAGCCCGGCAGCCTCGACAAAACTGGCGTGATCCTTGACTTCGTTAAAACGCCCCAAGCTTCCTACAACGAAGTCATCTGCGCTTATTCCTTGCGCCGACCTTATGGCCTCACGCTCTTGCGGCGATGCAACCAGACGCTCAAGATCAAACCCGTTGGGAATGACAGCCATTCTGCTCGGGGAATAACCCGCAGCCACATGCGTCTTTCGTGACGCCTGGGCAGCGCACACGATAACGCTGGGGACAGTCGCCGACAGCCAGGCACACAGTTTGCGAACAATAATTGTGGCCTTTGCGCCACCTCGGCTGACGTCAGTGGTCCTGACCCCCCAGATCACGCCCCTGATCCCCACCCAACGCGCTGCCAAGCCACCCAACAAGTCAGAGTGATACATCCAGGTCTGAACGATATCAGGCTTGTTCAGCCGAAGATGGCGAACCAACTTTGCAAACGTTGGCATGACATCCCAGGCCCCCCGCATACCCAACGTGTCAACAGTCACCCCGCAGGCACGCAGCCGAGCGCCCACTTCACCCAAATCCGTCAATGAGATAACACTGTGTTCATCATCGCCGCTTGAGTTGAATGACTCACAGAGCCGAAGCAGCATCAACTCCGCGCCGCCGATATGCAGACCGACAATAATATGGGTAACTTTCAACGGCCTTGCTCCTCCAACCACGCCTGGAACATCAGGACACCCCATAACTTGCTTGAATGATCAGCCCGACCACTGAGGTGTTGTTCCCAGGCACGGCGGATCGGTGCAGGATGGAAGAAACCCTCCCGGCGCAACCGGCCTTCATCCAGCAAGCTTTCCGACCAATCGCGCAGGGGCCCGCGCAACCACGTCGCGATAGGTATGGAAAAGCCCTTTTTCGGTCGCTCGATTAACTCGCGAGGAACATGACGATAAAGCACTTCCCTCAATACCCACTTGCCAACACCACCTCGAATCTTCATATCCAACGGTATGCGCCAGGCCAATTCAACAACCCGGTGATCGAGCATTGGCACGCGAGTTTCCAGGCTGCTGGCCATCGCCGCACGGTCGACCTTTACCAGGATGTCGTCAGCCATATAGGTCTGTGCATCCATCGCCATCATCCACTCTTCATACCGCTGCGTAGCGGGCCACGCTGAAGCGGTGTCAAGCACCGTAATCGGCTCTTTCGCGCCGATAACGACACTGGAAGGTGTTTTCCAGTGACTGACAAGTTGCCGATAAAAGTCCTCCCGACTCGGAGTATCAAGAATATCCACCAACTTCTCGACCTTGCCTTTTATCGGCAATGCCCTGAGCGTTGCGGATGCAAAACGTCGCAGGGGTAACGGCACCTGGCTGATCTTCCCCCAGATACGTGGGGCAAATTGGTAAGGGTTATAGCCGCCAAACAGCTCATCTCCCGCATCACCGCTTAACGTGACGGTGACTTGTTGTCGCGCAAGGCGACTGACCAGGAAAGTCGGGATCTGTGAACTATCGGCAAAGGGTTCGCAGTAGATGTTCGGTAGATCCGGGATAACGTCCAACGCGTCTTTGGATTGAACATAGATCTCAGTATGTTCAGTACCTAAATGGCGGGATACGGCCAGAGCATGTTCAGCCTCATTGAACCCTGCCTCACTGAAGCCAATGGTGAACGTCTTGACCGGTCGCGGGCTTTGTTTCTGCATCAGGCCAACCACAAGACTGCTGTCCACGCCACCACTTAGAAACGCGCCCAGGGGCACGTCCGCGAGCATTTGCATGCCGATGCTTTCGCTAAGCTGTGCTTCAAGCGTATCAACTACGGCGTTGGCATCAGATTGCAGCGGAGACGCAAGCCCCGCCTCAACCGCCCGATTGAAAGACCAAAAAGGAAGCGCTTTTACATCCGATCGGCGCTGGTCTATCGCGATCCTTACATAATGCCCCGGCTTCAGCTTCTCTATCCCTTGATAGATGCTGTAGGGCGCGGGAATGTAGTTGTGGCGCAGATAAAGGGCCAAGGCGTCACGGTCGATATCAGCGCAAAACGCGGGATGGATCTTGAGCGCCTTGAGTTCAGAACCGAACAACAGCACGTCATTCTGCCACCCCCAATAAAGCGGCTTCTCCCCAAGACGATCCCGAGCCAATACCAGTTCATTTTGCCGCGTATCCCACAGCGCGATGGCGAACATCCCAACCGTTGCCTGCAGGGTCTTTTCGATTCCCCAGTGCTCAAAGCACTCAAGCAGCGTTTCTGTGTCTGAGTGCCCGTTCCAGGTAGGCGAAAGCCCACTCTCCTCAAGAAGAGCACGCAGTTCGCCATGGTTGTAGATCTCGCCATTGAACGCAATTACGAAGCGCCCACTTGATGAATGCATTGGCTGGTGGCCGGCAGCAGTCAGGTCGACAATCGCCAGCCTCCTGTGGGACAGGCCTATACCAGCGGCTGAATCAAACCAATAACCGCCGCCGTCCGGGCCACGGTTGATGATTGAGCGGCCCATTGCCTCAAGCAGCGAAGACTCATCGGTAGAAAACTTCTTGTTCGTAAAATATCCGGAAAAACCACACATCAGGAAAGCTCGCAATTAATTTACTGGTCGGGCCGTTCTCGCCCGCCTGAGTCAAGCCAGATGAGCACTCGGGTTCACGCTCGCATAGCGATTATAAAACCGGTGCAATAGCGCGCTTGAAAATATCAATATAAACAAGCGAGACACGTCATTCTGATAAAACACAGGAGCCTTTACTTCCAAAACTAAAATCAGGCACAACAGTACCAAAACAAAATAGCCCACATCGGCAAATCGCCGCATCCCTGTCCAGATTTTCAAGAACATCCAACCATAAGACGCGTAAACCAGCACAAATCCCACGATGCCACTGGCAAGCAGCGTTTTCAGATAACCGGAGTCAGACCGCGCGACGCCACCACTTTGATCATCAAACGAGCCACTACCTGCAATAATATTCAACAGATCCGGGACGAAAAGCATACTTTTCAGATCATCCGTAGAGGCAGAGGTGAGGCCCTGACCTTTCGAATAGTTGATGAAAATCTCGAACGCATAATCAAAAACGTAGGTTGAAAAAAATTCGAACCTTTCCGGAAAAAAATACTGAAATAACAAAATTGCCAGCGCAGCAAAGGCGCTAAAAGCCACCCCTACGATGAGGGACTTCAGAGGCCATCGAATCGCGAGAAGCCCCACGCCAAGAAGGAACACGACCACACCGGTACGTGCAACCAGTGTAATTGAAAGAGCAATCACGGAGATGCTTAGAAATCGCCAAATGGTCGCATTATTGGCCCGGGAATATACTGAGTAAACACCGTATACAGCGGCCAGCGCAAGAATAGCGCTGAGGTTAAAACCGCCGCTATCGTGAATACCGCGAAAGCGCAGAACACTATCAACTTCAATATTTCCACGGTTAGCCAACGACGCGGATAACAAATCCCTAAAAGAGGGCTCCACGAACGACAGCATAATGAAAAACGCCTGAAGAACAGTCGCCCAATAGATCAACTCGAAGCATCGATGAAAGCCATAGAGTGCATCATCTGAATTCGCACGCCGGCCAACCGCATAATAAGTTATAACCAGCGCCAACAGCAGAACGACAATAAACTTTATGAAAATCTCCAGAAATATTGTCTCAGCGTTACCCCAGAGAACACTCAGCATCACGCCCAAGGAACCCGCGAGCAACAGCGCCACGATGGCAAAGCGGCAGGTGACAAATGCATAACCAACAAAACCGCGGAGCAACGGATCAGCAAGAATCAGAAGCAAAGCCCCAGGAATGAGAAGCGCGACAGAGGGCACGCCCAGAAAGCTGAGCGTAAAATTGAACACGTAGAAAAAAACAACCAACACCAAAAAACACGACCGCACCTTGCTCACCCTGCCACCGAAGTTGAAGTTACGTTCTCACGAGCGCCTTGCCAGGAACACCTACAACAACCGTATCCTGTGGAAAGCTTTTAACAACAACGCTGTTCGCACCCACAACCACATTGTCACCCAGAAAAATCGGCCCGAGGACTTTTGCACCCGTACAAATAACCACATTATTTGCCAGTGTCGGTTGATTGCCCTTGCTGGTTTTCGATAGGTCCTGGTTCCCAAAAGTCACACCATTAAAAATCTTGCAGTTCGACCCCATTACTACATCGGCACCTATCACTATGTCATGACCGTGCATGATGCAGAGACCTGGGCCAATTTGTGCCCTGCAAGAGATATCGCTACCAAAGACAATGCGAATAAAATACTCAACCAGAAAGCTCAATACACGCCCGATAACGGGAATTTTTAACAGGCTTTGGCCCAGTCGCAACATGATGGTCAAATGAGCGGTGTGATCAAACACTACGCTCTTGAGCACTCTGGACGCCCGCTCACTACCTGCGATTGAGCGTAGGTCCTGGATCAAATAGGTTAACGACATAAAAACCTCATTTACTCTTGACCGCATCGGGGATTCTGAGCATTGAAAGCATCTTACTGGCACGCCATACTTTGGGTATAGTCGTCAGTCTAAAAGCGCGAACGAATATTGGGAAAAACAGTTTACAGTCTTCAAAACGCCTGTTTTTCAGTGCGGCAATAAACAAGAAGCTGATAGACACCGATATATCTGCGGCACTACCTTTGTACTTTTCCAAAAAGTAATCAAACGACTTCACCAGCAAAACTTTTGTCTTGTTTCCCGAGGAGGCAATACCGATACCTGTACGATAAACACCCAAAGGCTTGGCGCTGACGAACCCTGCATAGCCTTGTCCAACCTGCTCGACGTTTGCAAAGTAATCCAGCAAAGGAAAATCTGGCAGTTCAATGTCCCTTGCCGTGGCCCGATACATTTTAGAACTGTTCATTCCAATCGTTATATATTGAAAAATGTCCTTTCTGGTGAACGAGTTACCCACGCGAGATAAGTCAATGAGGTCTTCTACAACAACCTTGGTGCCAGGATTCTCGACGAGCATCCTGTGCCAGACGATATTATAGTTCGGGTGCTCGTCCAGAAAGTCACTTTGAGTGCGGATTCCACGCCATTCGGACACTCAGCCCACGCTGATCCGGACACCTGTTCCACGCTCATTCGGACAGGCAG